>DATFAJ010000200.1:0-14968 GCA_035254745.1 Candidatus Methylomirabilota bacterium
GACCAGGCCCTTGCCCGCCGGATCGAAGATCACCATGTCCGCGTCGCTGCCCACCGCGATCGTGCCCTTCTGCGGGTACAGCCCGAAGATGCGCGCGGGGTTGGTCGAGAACGCGGACACGAAGGTGTGCAGCGAGATCCGGGACTGGCTCACGCCCTCCGAGTAGATCACCGGCATCTCGGTCTCGAGCCCCGGCACCCCGTACGGCACCCGGGTGAAGTCCGCGGCCCCCGCCGCCTTCTGCTCGACGGTCCACGAGGTGTTGTCGCTGCCGATGGCCTGGATGTCGCCCGAGCGCAGGCCCTCCCACAGCGCGGCCTGGTCGCGCGCGGTGCGCAGCGGCGGGGCGCCCACGAACTTGGCCGCCTCGGCCCCGCCCGCCGCGTACCGCTCCTCGGTCAGCGCGAGATAGATGGGCCGCGTCTCCGCCCACACCCGCACCCCGCGGCGGCGGGCCGCGCTCACCGCCTCCAGCGCGGCGGCGCACGAGAGGTGCACGATGTAGATCTCGGCGTCGACCAGCGCCGCGTAGTCGATGGCTCGGCGAGTGGCCTCGGCCTCCGCGAGCACGGGACGGCTCGCCGGGTAGTAACGCGGGTCGCGGCGGCCGGCCGCGAGCAGATTGCGCGTGCAGTGGTCGAGCATGTCGCCGTTCTCGGCGTGCACGTTGACCACCACCCCGACCTTCCGCGCCGCGTCCAGCACGCGCACCATCGCCTGGTCGCCGATGCCGAACTCGTTGATCATGAACACCTTGAGGCTCGGGTAGCCGATGTCGACCAGGCGTGGGATCTCGGCGAGCGTCCGGTCGCTCGCGTCGCTCACGATGACGTGGAAGCCGTAGTCGACGTGGGCGCGGCCCACCGCCTTGGTCTTCCAGGCCTCGACCGCGCCGGTCAGCGACTGCCCCCGCGCCTGCCACGCGTAGTCGCAGATGGTGGTGACGCCGCCGCACGCGGCGGCCGCGGTGCCCGACTCGAAGTCGTCGACGCTCCGGACCCCGCCGACCTCCGCGTCGAGGTGGGTGTGCACGTCCACCCCACCGGGCAGGACGAGCAGGCCGGTCGCGTCGATCTCCCGGCGGCCGGTGGGCAGCGACGGGGCCAGCGTGGTGACCCGGCCCCCGTCGACGCCCACGTCGGCCCGCACCGACTCGGTGGCGGTCACGACGGTCCCGCCCCGGACGACCAGCTCGTGGCTCATCGGGCCTCCGGGTCGGGCGCGTCGTCGACCGGCAGGAGTGGCGCGAGGTAGTTGTAGAAGCGCAGGAGGTGGGCGCGGATCTTCTGCTCGACCGCCTCCAGGTCGCGCGCGCGGAGCAAGGCCACCATCTCGGCGTGCTCGTCGAGGGCCCGCAGGTCGCGGCCCAGCCGGGCGAACGCGAAGTGCTGGTAGCGGGTCTGGTGACGCTTGAGGTTCTCGTGCAGCTGGACCACCTTGCGGTTGCCGCAGGCCCCGACGAGCAGGTCGTGGAACTCGAGCCCCAGGTCGAAGTTCGCCTGCAGGTCGACCTGGTATCCCGCCGCGCGCGACCGCTCCGCCTGCTCCTCCATCGCCCGGAGTGCCGCGTCGTCGAGTCGCTCGATGAACAGCCGGGCCGCGAAGCTCTCCAGCATGATCCGCACGTGCAGCATGTCGTGCAGATCGGTGGCGCTCAGCTCGCTGACCCGGGCCCCTCGATAGGGCAGCGACGTGATCAGCCCCTCGGTCTCCAGGATCCGGATGGCCTCCCGCAGCGGCGAGCGGCTCACCCCCAGCAAGGCCACCAGCTCCCGCTCCCGGATGCGCTCACCCGGCTTGAGGCGGCCGGCGATGATGGCGTCCCGGAGAGCATCGACCACGCGGTCTCGAATCAGACCGGGATCGGTGAAGCGGATGCGCGAGTCTGCGTCCTGGCTCAAGGGTGGTCGATTGTATACCAAACGCCGCGAAGAGGGTCAAGACGGCCCCGCGACCAGTCGATTGCGGTATTCTTCCGGCGTGGCGTGGGACCCCGCTCAGTATCTGAAGTTCGCCGACCACCGGCTACGGCCGGCGGTCGATCTGCTGAATCGCATCGATCTCGACCGCCCGGGCGAGATCTACGACCTGGGCGCGGGCGCCGGCAACGTGACGCGTCTCATCAAGGAGCGCTGGCCGGACGCCCGGGTGACCGGCGTGGACGACTCGGAGGCGATGCTGGCCAAGGCCGCGGCCACCGCGCCCACGATCACCTGGAAGCAGGCGGACCTGGCGACGTGGCGGCCGTCGCAGCCGGCCGACCTCATCTACTCGAACGCCGCGCTCCACTGGCTGCCCGGGCACGAGCGCCTCTTCCCGTCGCTGCTGGGCGGCCTGGCCCCGGGCGGCGTGCTCGCGGTGCAGATGCCGCGCAACTTCGGGGCCCGCTCGCACACCGCGATCGCGGAGGCCGCCCTGGCCGGTCCGTGGCGCGCCGCGCTCGAGCCGCTGCTGCGGCCGGCGCCGGTGGCCGATCCCGACTTCTACTACGGCGTCCTCGCCCCGGTCGCGGCCACGCTCGACGTCTGGGAGACCGAGTACCTGCAGGTGCTGGAAGGGGCCGATCCGGTGAAGGAGTGGACGAAGGGGACCTGGCTCAAGCCCCTGCTGGACGCGCTCGCCGAGCCGGAGCGCGGGCGCTTCGAGTCGGCCTACGCGGCGCTGGTGGCGCGGGCCTACCCGCGACGCGCGGACGGGCGCACGCTGTTTCCGTTCCGGCGTCTGTTCATCGTGGCCCGGGCCCGGTAGAGCTCGGCGGGCGCCGGGAACCATCGGGGCTGCCCCGGAGTTGGGCTCCCGAATCTGTCACCGGAAAGGAGAGCCATGATCCTCCGCCGTCCGATCACCCTGCTCGGCCTCACGCTCCTCGCGGTGGCCCCTGCCGCAGCCCAGGAGACCTCCGCGCCGCGCGCCGATCGCCCGATCCGGCTCGTGCTCGCGAGCAGCAAGCTCCCGTCGATCGACGATGGGCCGCTCCACTTCCGCCTCGTCCGAGTCACGATCCCGGCCGGGCAGTCCGTCGCCTACGCGGGGCCGCAGGGCATGGTGTACCCGATCTCCGGCAGCCTCTCCATCTCGATCGATGGAGACCGGCGCACCCTCCAGGACGGAGAGGGATCGTTCCTGGGCAGCGGGCGCCGCGCGACGCTCGCCGCGGGCGCCACCGCGGCCGCCACCTTTCTCCACTACCTGCTGGTGACCCGGGCGGAGCTCGATGCGGTCCTCCACGCCCGGCCCGCCGCTCCCGTCGAGGTCGGGCGCACCGAGCCGATTCCCGGCCTCAAGCCCGGGCCTCACGAGTTCACCTTGACGCGCGTGACGGTCAACCCGAAGATCCCACCCCCGCCGCTCCACCATCGCTCGGGCGCCGCCCTCTACTATGTCCTCTCCGGCACCTGGACCATGCACACCGAGGATCGGCACGAGCCGCGGGCGCGGGGCCACGTGCAGTTCGAGCCCAGCACCTTCGTTCACACCTGGGAGAACGTCGGGGACGTCCCGGGCGCGCTGCTCCAGGCGAACGTCAGCCCGGAGAACGTGCCGGAGATCATCTTCGTCAAGCGGCCCTGAGGCCGCGGCGCGACTCAGCGGACGAGCAGATCGGCGCGCTGGAGCAGGCCGGGCGGGATCGTGATTCCCAGTCGCGCTGCCGTCCCCAGGTGGATCGCGAGGGTGAACGCGGTGGGCTGCTCGACGGGAAGACTGGCCGGGTTCGCCCCCTTCAGGATTCGATCCACGTATCCGGCCGAGCGCGCGTAGAGGGCGAGGACGTCGGGCCCGTAGCTCATCAGCCCGCCCGCCCGCACGAAGCGCTCGTCGGCGAAGATCGTCGGGATCCGGGTGGTCGCGGCCAGATCGACGATGCGCCGGAGCTGGCTGACGAACATGGAGCCGGGCAGGATCTCGAGGGCGCCCACCCGCGCGTCGGCCATCGCGGCGAAGGCGCTGGGCAGCTCGTCGGCGTCGCGGATCTGGAAGACCTGGACGCCGACCCCCAGGGCACGGGCCTGGCGCTGCACCGCCTCCAGCGGGGTCGCGTCGCCGACCGCCTCCCGGAGCACCGCGACACGGGAAAGCGCCGGGAGGGTCTGCTTCATCAGCTCGAGCCGCTTCGCGCTCAGCTCGGTGTTGAGCGACGAGAGCCCGGTCACGTTTCCCCCGGGCCGCGCGAGGGTGGCGACGAATCCCTGGTCCACCGCATCGCCGACGTTGCCCATCACGATGGGAATGGTCCGCGTGGCGTTGCGGGCCGCGCGCACGCCCTGGGGTCCGGCGGTGACGATGACCGAGACGTTCAGCTTCACCATCTCGGCCGCGAGGGTCTGGAGCTGGTCGAAGTCCTCGGCCGCCCGATAGATGTAGGAGACGCTGCGGCCCTCGACGTAGCCGAGCTCCTGGAGCCGGTGCCGGATGGTCTCGAAAAACGCGTTGTCGGACCCGATGAAGGGCGAGAGCACCCCCACGCGGGGCATCGACTTGCCCGTCTGAGCGCCGCCCGGCGCGGGAAGCGCCAGCAGGAGCACGGTGGCGATCAGGACCGCGGAAGCCCGAACCCGGCAGAGCACGTGCACCTCTTGCTGGTTGACGACCACCACGAGCCTCGGTACAAGAGACACGAGTCTCCCGCCGGCCCCAGGGAGCATGCCGGGGCTCCCGGAGAACGTCAAGCACCTCACGAACCGCGGGCACGAGGACCCGACGCCTCATGAAGATCGACACGATCGACGTCTACTGGGTGAGGGTGCCGCTCGCCTTCGTGTGGAAGACCTCCTACGCGGACCAGCACTACACCGACACCATCCTCGTGCGCATGGAGGGCGGCGGCCACCACGCCTGGGGTGAGAGCTGCCCGCCCTTCATCCCGGCCTACTCCGCCGAGCACACCCTCGGCACCTTCCACACCCTGTGCGAGCACATGGCGCCGCGGATCGTGGGCCAGGACATCGAGACCGCCCACGATCTGCTCGAGCGACTGGCCTTCATCAAGGGCAACCAGTTCGCCCGGGCCGCGCTCGACATCACCTGGTGGGTGCTGGACGCCAAGCGGCGCGGGCTGCCCCTGCACCGCGCCCTGGGCGGCACCGCCGACCGGGTGGCGGTCGGGGCCGACTTCGGGATCCAGGACTCGCTCGACCTCCTGATGGAGAAGATCCAGGGCGCGGTCGACGCGGGCTTCCCGCGCGTGAAGCTCAAGTTCCGTCCCGGGTGGGACCTGTTCATGGTGGAGGCGGTGCGCAAGACGTTCCCGGACCTGACCATCCACGTGGACTGCAACGCGGCCTACTCGCCGGCCGACACGCCGATCTTCAGGTCGCTCGACCGCTTCGGGCTGGCCATGATCGAGCAGCCGCTCGCCGACGACGGCATGAGCTTCGTCAATCACGCGGCCCTGCAGCGACAGCTCGGGACGCCGGTCTGCCTCGACGAGAGCGTCCAGAGCCTGGCGCACGTGGAGGCGGCCATCGCGCTCGGGAGCTGCCGCGTGGTGAACATCAAGATGGCGCGGGTGGGCGGGCTCACCGAGTCCCGGCTGATCCAGGCGCGGTGCGCCGAGCACGGCATCCCGTGCTGGGTGGGCGGGATGCTGGAGACCGCGGTGGGCGGGGCCATCTGCGCCGAGCTGGCCACCCTGCCGAACTTCACCTACCCCGGCGACATCTTCCCCTCGTCCTACTTCTACACCGACGACCCCGGCAAGCCCGAGATCGTGCTCAGCGGGCGCGGCGAGGTCGCGACGTCCCGCGTGCCCGGCATCGCGCAAGAGCCCGATCCCGCGCTGCTCGCGCGGTGGACCGCCCAGCACGCCACGTTCCGCGGCGGCGCTCCTACCCGGTAGGTCGCTGCGCCGTCACCGACTCTTCACGCCCGCGCCATCACCGCGTCGCAGCCCGGGGCTATGGTCTCCGTAACAACGGAGGCCGGTCATGAACCTTCGCGCGAGGGCCGTGGCGATCGCCAACCAGTTCGAGGGCCGGTGCACCTGCTCGACGATGGACGGAGGCGTGGAGTGCCGCTGGTGCCAGGTCTTCCGCGAGCTGCTCCGGACCCACCCCCTGGACCCGGGCCCGGCGGGGCGGACGCCGGCGCCCGCCGCGAGCGTGTCGACCGGCTAGCCGGGTAGCCGCTGCCGCGGCTGACGGCTCGACTGCAGGTGCCGCTGCAGGAACGGGATCAGCTTCTCCCACGCGTCGCGGGCGGGCCCCTCCCGGTAGGTGACCGTGTTGGAGAAGTTCAGGAACGCGTGGCCCGCGCCGTCGTAGCGGTGGAACTCGTGGGCCTTGCGGTACTTGTCGAGCTGGGTGGAGATCCGATCCACGTCCGCCGGGGAGGGGTTCGAGTCCTCGTTGCCGAAGAAGCCCACGATCGGGCAATGCACGTAGGGCGTGAGGTCGAAGGGGGTGGGCCCGGCCCCCCACGCCTTCATGATGTTGCCCCCGTAGAAGACGCCCGCCGCCTTGAAGACCGGCTTGGAGGCCGCCATCAGGTAGGCCACGCGACCGCCCATGCAGAAGCCGATGATGCCCACGTCGCCGAGCTGGGTGTCCTTGAGCCGGCGCGCGTAGTTCACGGCGGCGCTGACGTCGTTGA
This sequence comes from Candidatus Methylomirabilota bacterium, assembly GCA_035254745.1. Lineage (GTDB taxonomy): Bacteria > Methylomirabilota > Methylomirabilia > Rokubacteriales > CSP1-6 > CAMLFJ01. The sequence goes on from DATFAJ010000200.1 coordinate 6,589, forward strand.
CGACCTCGGGGTCCCGCAGCCGACCGATGCGGGTCATCATGTCGCCGTCCTCGGGCTGTCGGTGGTAGAGGTCGGGAGCGATCGCGAGGTAGCCGTGCTGCTCCGACAAGGTCTCGACGCGGTCCTGGATGAAGCGGTCCACCCCGGGGCCGTGCTGGATGACGATCACCGCCGGGAAGGCCCGGCCGAGACTCGGCATGCCCACGTACAGGCGCATCGGCGAGCCATCCACGTCGATCTGATCCCAATGCGCCATGCCGCGCCTCCTCCGACGAACGCCCGTGAGAAAAACGGCCCGGAGGCGGAACCGGTGAACCGCCTGCCGGGCCTCGGTTTCTCGCGCGCAGGATCACGATCCTGCGGCATGTCCCGACGATGAGCCGGGATCTCGTGTTGTTCTAGTGAGCTTCGCGCGTCATCAGGCCGGAGTCACGCCCGGTGACGCGCCGTACGAGCCGGGTGGCGTGTTGTCCATCCTGATCTCTCCCTGTCTGGTTCACTGCACGACGGCGAGCGGCGCCTGACCCTCCGTCGCTCTCCAGCAGACCGCCGCGCGCCCCTCCTTGTCAAGCATCAGTGCGTCGAGCGGTGGCGGCGCGGCCCGGCCGGGCGTAGACTGCGGGCATGCGCCGCCTCGTGGTTTTGCTGGCGGTGGTCCTGATCGGCGCGCTCGCCCCGCTGAACGCCTCCGCGCAGGACGTCCGCGTCGGCTCCGGCATGCGGCCCGACGATGCGGGCGCCGATCGCCCCCCGTCGCACCGGCCGCGCCCGCCGCGCCCCCCGTTCGGGCACCAGCCCGGCTTCCCGTGCTGCGTGGGGTGGTCGTACGTGCCCGCGGAGCCTCCGCCGCCGCTGATCACGGTGCCGTCCCCGCCGATCGTGTACGTGGTGCCGGCGCCTCCGACCCTGACCTACGTCGCCCCGGCGCGGGTCGAGCCGGCGCCCGAGATCCAGACGTCGACCGGCCGCTGGGAGCGGCACGGCAACGGCAAGGAGTACCCCTACACGTGGGTCTGGGTGGGGGCCGCCGCCGCGGGCATCCGCTGAGCGTCGGCCGCCGCCGACGTCACCGTACCGCGCGACGATCAGGGAGCGGGCAGGCGGCCGACGAGCGTCTCCAGCGCCAGCCCGATACCGAGGAGCCGCCGATCGCTGCCGGCGGGGCCGTCGAGCTCGAGGCCGACGGGCAGGCCGGCCGCGGTGCGGCCGATGGGCACGCTGAGACCGGGGATCCCCGCGTTGCTGCCCGGGTCGGTGTTCTGGATGAACGTGGGGAAGGTCGGAACCTCCGCCCCGTTGAGCAAGGTCTTCTCGTCGTCGCCGATCGGCGCGGCGGGCAGCGGCGTGGTGGGAAACACCAGGGCCGCGATGTTGTGCTTCCGGAAGGTCTCCGCGTAGAGCTGCTGGAGCAGCGGCCGCGCGGCCAGCGCGTCCAGGTAGACCTTCTCGGGGATCGCGTCCTTGGCCCCGGGCACGATCGCCCCGGCGAAGAGCCCCTTCACGTCCGGGCTCGCGATGCGTCCGGCGAGGGTGGCCAGGTCGAGCGCGGGGCGGTAGCGCTTGAGGTAGCGGGTGAGGTCGGTGCGGGCCTCGTAGAGCGCGACCGGGAAGCTGATCTTTCCGTTGAGGTCGACGAGCCCCGCCATGTCCACGTCGACGAGCTCCGCCCCCGCGGCCTGCAGGCGGTCGAGCGTGGCGTCGGCGAGCTGCTCGGTCGCGGGGTCGAGGCTCCGGAAGAAGAGGGCCCGGCAGACCCCCAGGCGGAGGCCCTTGAGCGGGGTGGCGGTGACGCGATCGCGCGCGCCGGTGATGATGGTGTCGAGCAGCACCAGGTCGGCCACCTCGCGGGCCATCGGTCCCGCGGTGTCCCGGGTGTGGGCGATCGGCGTGATGCCGTCCTGCGAGTAGCGGCCGAGCGTCGGGCGGAGGCCCGCGATGCCGTTGAGCGCGGCCGGGATACGGACCGAGCCGCCGGTGTCGGTGCCCAGGCCCGCCGCGGCCATGCGCGCCGCGATCGCGTTGGCGGTGCCGCCCGAGGAGCCGCCCGCGATGCGGCTCGGATCGTAGGCGTTGCGCGCCGGGCCGAACGTCGCGTTGTTGCTCGTGATGCCGAAGGCCAGCTCGTGCATGTTGGTCTTGCCGAGCACGATGGCGCCCGCGCGGATCAGCTTCTCGGCCACCGGCGCGTTACGCGTCGGGACGAAGTCGCGGAGCGCGGGAGTGCCCGCCGAGTTGGGCAGCCCGGCCACGTGGATGTTGTCCTTCACCACGATCGGCACGCCGTGCAGCGGGCCCGCGAAGGTCTTGCGGGCGGCGAGGGTGTCCGCCTTGTGGGCGGAGGCGATCGCCCGCTCGCGATCGAAGGTGATGAAGGCGTTCAGGTCGCGCTTGCGCTCGATCACGTCGACGAGGGCCCGGACCAGGTCCTCGCTCTTGAGCGTACCGGCCCGGATGCGCGCCGCCGCCTCGGTGGCCGAGAGCTCGGTCAGGTCCTGGGCTCCCGCCCCCGCCGGCATCGCCAGGAGCATCAGTCCCATGGCCCACCCGATGGTGCGCATGGCGCGATTCTGTCATACTCGGGCGCGATGACGCGAGCCAGGCTGAACGGCATCGAGATCGACTACCAGGCGAGCGGCGCCGGGCCCGCGGTGCTGCTGAGCCACGGCTACTCGGCCACCCGCCGGATGTGGGACGCCCAGCACACCGCGCTCGGCGAGACCCACCGGGTCATCTCCTGGAGCATGCGCGGCCACGGCGAGACCGAGAGCCCGGCGGACCCGGCGCAGTACTCCGCCGACCTCACGGTGGCCGACATGCGCGCGCTGCTCGGCCACGTGGGGGTCGAGCGCGCGGTGATCGGCGGCCTCTCCCTGGGCGGCTACGTCTCGCTCGCGTTCTACCTGGCGCATCCCGAGATGGTCCGCGCGCTCGTGATCTGCGACTCCGGCCCCGGCTACCGCAGCGCGGACGCGCGGGCGGCGTGGAACCAGCGCGCCCAGGAGCGGGCCCTCTCGCTCGAGACGCGTGGTCTCGAGGCGCTCGGCAAGAGCCGCGAGGTGCGCGAGTCGGCCACCCTGCACCGCTCGGCGCAGGGCCTGGCCCACGCCGCGCGCGGGATGCTGGCCCAGGAGGGCTCGCGGGTGATCGACGGCCTCGCCGGGATCGCGGTGCCGACGCTCATCATCGTCGGCGATCAGGACCAGCCGTTCCTGGCGCCCTGCGAGTACATGGCCAAGAAGATCCCCGGGGCGAGGCTCGAGGTCATCCGGGGCGCCGGACACTCCTCGAACCTCGACGAGCCCGAGGCCTTCAACCGCGTGCTGCTCGACTTCCTGGCAAGCCTCCCCGCCTAGCCGGCTTTTTCGGCCGCCGGCCTACTGCACCGGCGAGAACGCCGAGGGCAGCATGATCTTGTTGGCCATGGTGAGCAGGCTGTCGCTCCCGCCCGGGGGCGGCCACACGCCCATCTCGCGCGCCTTGTTGCGAACCGCGGTCCGCTCGTCGAGGCTCTTGTAGGCCCAGATGTGGATGAAGCGGTTGGCCTCGCCGTGCTCGACGTGGCCGGCCAGCGCGATCGGCGACATCTTGATCCGCTCCTCGATCTTCGACTCCCAGCGCTTGATCAGGTCCGGGAGCGTGCCCGCCCGGAGCGCGTAGTAGCGCATCTCGAAGTAGGGACCCATCTTGCCGGGCTTGAGGTCGGGCAGGAACGCGAACGGCACCACGATCTCCGACTGCATGGTCTCGATGAACTCCGCGATCTTGGGCGGCCAGCTGCCCGCCTTGACCGCCTCCGCCCGGAGGCGATTGCGCTCGCTGATGTTCTCGTACGGCCACACGTGGATGATCTCGTTCAGCGGGCCGATCTCGGTGTGCCAGAAGGCGGCGAGGGGCGAGATCTTCTTGCGGTTCTCGTAGGCCTCGCCGAAGCGCTTCTCGACCTCGGGCAGGCTGCCGACCTTGACGCGATACGTCCGGATCTCGTAGATCATGCGCGACTCCTCTCGGTTGGGTGCTATTGGGGCCGGCGGGCTACTGGGCGGTCCAGCCTCCGTCGATGACCAGCTCGCTGCCGGTGACGAACGCGGCCTCGTCGGAGGCGAGATAGAGGACGCCGTAGGCGACCTCGTCGGGCTCGCCGTACCGGCCGAGCGGGATGCGCGACACCATGTACTCGTAGTGGCCGGGATCGCCCCGCCGCGCCTCGGTCATGGGCGTCACCACCGGCCCGGGGTGCACCGAGTTGCAGCGGATGCGCTCCCGCGCGTACTGCACCGCGGTGAGCTTGGTGAGGGTGCGCACCGCGCCCTTCGAGGCCTGGTACTGCGGGCTGCTGCGCTCCATCCCGACCATGCCGAGCTGGGAGGAGATGTTGACGATGGAGCCGCCCCCGGCCCGGCGCATCGCGGGGATCGCGGCCTTGGTTCCGAGGAACACCCCCTTGGCGTTGACGTCCATGCCGTGGTCCCACGCCTCCGCGGTGGTGTCCTCGAGCCGGCTGCCGCCGCCCACCCCCGCGTTGTTCACCAGGATGTCGAGCCGCCCGAAGCGGGAGACCGCGGTGGCGACGGCGCGCTCCCAGTCCGTCTCGCTCGTCACGTCGAGGTGCACGTACACCGCCTGCCCCCCCGCGCCGGTGATCGCGGCCTCCACCTGCTTGCCCTCGGCGTCGAGGAGGTCGCCGATGACCACCCGGGCTCCTTCGCGGGCGAACAAGCGGGCCTCCGCCGCGCCCATGCCGCGGGCGCCGCCGCTGATCAGCGCGACCTTGTCCGCGAGCCTCATCGCGTGCCGAAGAGCCGGTCGCCCGCGTCGCCGAGGCCGGGAACGATGTAGCCGTGCTCGTTGAGGTGGCTGTCGATGGCCGCGGTGTAGACCGGCACGTCCGGGTGCGCGCGGTGGAACGCGGCGAGGCCCTCCGGACACGTGAGCAGGCACACGAAGCGGATGGAGCGCGGCCGGGTGGCCCGGACGCGGCTCACCGCCGCCACCGCCGAGTTCCCGGTCGCGAGCATGGGATCGAGCAGCACCACGTCGCGCTCCGCCATCTCGTGCGGCAGCTTGAAGTAGTACTCGATCGCCTGCAGCGTCGCCGGGTCGCGGTAGAGCCCCACGTGGCCTACCCGCGCGCTCGGCAGGATGCGGAGCATGCCGTCGAGGAGCCCGTTGCCCGCGCGCAGGATCGACACCAGCACGATCTTCTTGCCGTCGAGGAGCCGGATCGTGGTGGAGGCCACCGGCGTCTCCGCCTCCACCTCGTGGGTGGGCAGGTCGCGGGTGACCTCGTAGGCGAGCAACATGCTGATCTCGGCGAGGAGGCTGCGAAACTCGGACGTGCTCGTGTCCTTCTTCCGCATCAGCCCGAGCTTGTGCTGCACGAGGGGGTGGCGGATCTCGACCACCTGGCCCGCCATCGACACGTCCCTCCGCTTCGCCGCCGTGGGCACCGGGGACCGGCGCGGGCGGCGGGCTAGACCAGCTCGAGCTGCGCGCGACCCCAGGCCACGTCTTCCGCCCGCGCGGGACTGATCGCGGTCGGCGCCTCGTCGGGCGCGGTGGGTCCGTCGCCCGCCACCGTGGTCCGGTGCATGACGCGGCGATAGCGGGACTCGTCCCACGGGCGCCCGCGGTGCAGCATGCAGCGGTTGTCCCACATCAAGAGGTCGCCGACCTGCCAGCGGTGGGTGTAGACCAGCTCGGGCCGGGTGGCCGCCTCGCGCAGCTCGCGCAGGAGCGCGCGGGCCTCCGCGGTCGGCATGCCCGCGATCTCGCAGGCGTGCGAGCCGACGTAGAAGGCCCGGCGGCCGTTGACCGGGTTGACCCGCACCAGCGCCTGCCGCACCGGCGGCACCTGGGCCGCGTGGTCGGCGGGCATCAGGCCGTCGTCCACCAGCCCGCGCGAGTAGACGAAGCTGTGCACCGCGATCTTGTCCTCGAGGAAGCGCTGCACGTCGCCGGGCAGGCGCCCGTACGCCACCCGCATGCTGGCGAACTGGGTCTCGCCGCCCTCGGGCGGGATCTCGCGCGCGGACAGCAGCGACGCGAGGGCGGGCACCTTCTTGAACGAGCTGTCGCTGTGCCACATCTGGTTGCCCGCGTTGTAGACGTTGCGCTTGTCCCCGCTCGGGATCAGCCGGCCGTCCGCGTCCACGTTGGAGAGGTTGGCGATGTGGACCGGAGTGCCCTCGCGGCTCGCGATGCTGCGGATGGTGGTCTCGAGCGGGCCGAAGCGCCGGCTGAACGCGATCTGCTCCTCGTCGCCGAGGGACTGCCCGCGGAAGAGGAGCACCGAGTGCTCGTTGAACGCGGCGACGATCTCCGCGAAGGTCGCGTCGTCCACGCGCTTGACGTCGACGCCCACCAGCTCGGCGCCGAACAGGGGGTGGAGCGCTCGGGTCGTCAGTGACATGGCCGCTCTCCTCTCAGGGCCCCGATTCTATGCGAGCGATCGGGGGGCCCGCAACCGCTTGCGCCGGACGCCTCCGCGGGTAATCCTCTCTGCCGGGAGGCGCTCAATGTCCACCGTCGAGTCACCCGTCACCATCGTGATCAACCGCCTGGCCGGAGGTCCGACCGCGCCCGCGGCGGGCGCGAGCCCGCTCCTCACCCGGGTGGCCGAGGTCGTCGCCCAGATGGGCCCGGCCCCCTGGTCCCGGCGCATCATCGCGGACGAGCGGAACCTCGTCACGCTCATCGCCTCGCCGCCCGGTGGCGGCAATCGGCCCCACTGGCACCGCGAGTTCGACGAGTGGTGGGTGGTGCTCGGCGGGCGGCTCCAGTGGGAGCTGACCGGCGGGGTGGTGGTGAGCGCGGCCAAGGACGACATCGTGTGGGTGCCGCGCGGGACCGTGCATCACATCCGGAACGTGGGCGACGATCTCTCGCTGCGGCTGGCGGTGGCGATGCCGCCCGCCTGGCACGTGTACCACCCGTGCGAGCAGTGCGGCTTCGCGGACGACGGTCCGCGCGAGTGGTGCGCCTGAGCGGAGGAGCTCAGGCCGGCTTGCCGGCCCCGGGCAGCCGGGCCGAGACGTGCGCGATGAAGTCGGCCAGCGAGCCGCCCTTCCAGTCGCGGCTCATCTGCTGCATCACGTGGGAGCCGAGCATCCGGTAGCTCTCGAACTGCGACTCGCTGAAGAACTGGTCGGTGGTCGACTCGTGCGGGAAGCTACCGTGGGCCATCGCGTACTCGCACACGTCGGGCGGCTCGGTCCCGCAGAAGGCGGGCTTGATGTAGAGCAGCCAGCCGTCTCGCGCGCCCGGGTCGCCCGCCGGCGTCGGCGACGGGTCGGCGATGGAGTAGCGGATCCGGCCGAGCGCCCAGTAGAGGCTCCCCGCCCGCTTGACCGGGTCCGCCGAGCGCGGCAGGATGCCGATGCCGCCCTCGAAGTCGATGGGCACGCCCATGTCGGCCCGGATCTTCCGCACCGCGCTGCCGAGGTCCTGGAAGACGCCGCCCTCGTCGCAGCTCGCGTCGCTCACCACGACGAAGTGGCAGCGCCGCAGCACCATCTCGTAGAGCCCGAGGTTCTCGAAGTGCCCGCCGTCCGACAGGTAGACGTAGGGCCCGGTGCTGCTGGTGAGGCCGAAGGCCTCCGCCACGATCGGGCGCACCGCGACGCGGGGGCTCGCGAGGTAGAAGGTGTGATCGCCCCGGACGCCCGGGTTCCCGAGCCACCAGCCGAGCCGCACGTTGAACAGGGTCAGCAGGAACGTGACCAGCGGGGAGGAGTGGTAGCCCATATTGGGGCTCGCCGCCGCGCCCGAGATCGTGACCGCGGTGCCGAGCGACATGCCCTCGGTGCCGCCGTAGTGGGCCCGCGGCCCGCCCATGCCCGCGCGCGTGCGCCGGTACCCCACCATGAGACTCCCCGCGTGCAGCGCCGACGCGGTGAAGGTGTGGGCCTTGCGCTCCTGCCAGGCGAGGCGCTCGCCGTGCACGAGGTTCAGCGCCATGTTGACCACGTGGAGCAGCTTGCGGCGCGGGGCCGGCGCGCCGGCCGGGGCGGCCGACGAGCGCGGCCACAGCTCGTGCAGCTGGATGTTGTCGTTGTCGTCGAAGCCGGTGAACGGGTTCGCGTGCCGGTCGGTGTTCGACGCCCCCAGGTAGGCCCGGATCAGCCGGTTGCGGTACATCGCATGCAGCGAGAACCGGTTGGTGTTGATGAACCAGGCCATTGCGAGCCCGAGGAGGGTCAGGCCCGCGCCCACGCCGGCCACGATGCCGACCGGCGACGACACCAGGACGCCCGCGTGGTCGAACGGGCCGTGCGGCCAGCTCCAATCCTCAGGCCCGTCGACCGTGCCACCGGAGGCCTTGACGAGCCAGCCCAGCAGCCCGGAGGTCAGCGTCGAGAGCCCGATGGCCAGCACCGCCGCG
>DATFAJ010000201.1:0-2907 GCA_035254745.1 Candidatus Methylomirabilota bacterium
CGGAGGCGATCCCGATCAGGGAGGGCGACGCGGCGTCGCCCAGGAGATGCATCACCATGGTGGTCACCGCGAACCCACGGGCGCGGAGATCGGCGGGCAGCACGTTGGCCATCGCGGCGTTGAGCGGGCCGATGTTCATGAAGAGCAGGAACAGGGTCACGAACATGGCCGGCCAGAACACCGCGGGCGAGGGGGCCAGGACCGCGGGCAGCGTGAACGCGATCGACAGGACCAGGGTCGCGCCGGAGAGCGTGAAGTGGGCCGTTCGGTAGCGTCGGGCCAGCGCGTCGCTCAGCCGGCCTCCGACCAGGGTGCCGCCGAAGCCCGCCACCACCAGGATCAGCCCGAAGGTGGTGGCCGCGGTCCCGAGCGGGATCCCGCGCTCCCGGACGAAGTAGGTCGGCATCCAGGTCGCCAGGCCGCCCATCGCGAACGTGTAGATCACCTGGGCGCCGGAGTTCACCAGGTAGCTCCGTCGCGCCGCGAGCGCGCGGAGCGAGGCGCCGAGCCCGAGCGGGGTGGTCGCCGCGGCGGTACCGACCGGATCGAGGGCGCCGCGGGCCGGCTCGGGGAGCAGGAGGAGCAGGACCGCCAGCACCGCGCCCGGGGCGCCCGCCACCAGGAAGGCGGCGCGCCAGCCGAAGGCCTCCCCGACCAGCCCGCCGAGCACGTAGCCGAGCGCGGTACCCACCGGGATGGCGGCGTAGAAGATGCCGAGGACCCGCGAGCGCCGATCCGGCGGGTAGCAGTCGGAGAGGAGCGAGGGCGTGACGACCGCGTAGCTCGCCTCTCCCACGCCGATGACCGCGCGCGCGAGCAGCAGGAGCGCGTAGGTCGGCGCCAGGCCCGAGGCCAGCGTCGCCGCACTCCACACGAAGACGCCGACCGCGGCGAGACGCATGCGCGGCTGGCGGTCCCCGAGCCAGCCCGCGATCGGGCACGCGAGCGAGTAGGTCAGGATGAACGCCGACTGCAGGAGCCCTCCGGCGGTATCAGAGATCGCGAGGCCGGTGAGGATGAGCGGCAGCGTCGCGGCCGCGACGTAGCGGTCGAGGTAGTTGAGCCCGTTGAGCCCGGTGAGGACGGTGAGGACGACGCCGGGACGGCTGCCGCTCGCCGCCGTCCGGCCGGTGGCGTCCGGGATCAGCGCGCCCGGCTCGCGCCGTGGTCGGCGAGCACCTGCGCCACGCAGGCGGTCACCTTCACCCCGGTCGGCAGATCGATGAACTCGTTCGGCCCGTGCGCGTTCGAGCCCGGCCCCATCACGCCGGTGACCAGGAACTGGGCCCGCGGGAATCGCTCGCCCAGCATGCTCATGAACGGGATCGAGCCGCCGAGGCCGTCGAACATCGCGGGCGCGCCGAACTGGGCGGTCGAGGCGCGGCCGACCGAGTCGCGAAGCCAGTCCGCCATCACCGGAGCGTTCCATCCGGTGCCCGGCCGCTCGCCGCCGCTGTAGGTCACGCGGGCTCCGTAGGGCGGCTCGGCCTCGAGCACTTCCTTGAGCCGGCGGCTGGCCCGGTCCGCGTCCGCCGTCGGCGGCAGCCGCAGGGAGAGCTTCACCGAGGTCTTCGGGCGCAGCACATTGCCCGCGTCGGCGAGCGCGGGCATGCCGTCGACGCCGGTCACCGCGAGCGCCGGCCGCCACGTGTTGTTGAGCAGGGCCTCCACCGGATCCTCGGTCACCGGGCGCATGCCGGGCACGAGGGGGAAGACCTTCGGGACCTTGCCCCCGATGACGCCCGCGACCGCGCGCACCTCGGCCAGGCGGCCGGGCGGGATCTCCACGTGGCACTCGGGGATCAGGATCTTGCCAGTGCGGGAGTCCTCGATCCGGTCCAGGACCTGCCGCAGGATGCGAAAGCTCGAGGGCACGATGCCGCTCGCCGCGCCGGAGTGGACGCCCTCGCTCAGCACCTCCACGGTGAGCGTGCCGCTCAGCACGCCGCGGAGCGAGGTCGTCGCCCACAGGTGGTCGTAGTCGCCGCAGCCCGAGTCGAGGCAGATGACCAGGTCGGGCCGGAGGCGCTCGGCGAGCTTCTCCACGTAGGCCGGCAGATCGGGGCTGCCGCTCTCCTCCGAGGCCTCGATCAGCACCACGCAGCGGGCGTGCGGGACGCCCTGGGCCTGCAGGGCCTCGATCGCGGCGAGCGCCGCGAACGAGGCGTATCCGTCGTCGCCGGCGCCGCGGCCGAACAGCCGATCGCCGCGGCGGACCGGCGTCCAGGGCCCGCCGTCGGCGGCCCAGCCCACCATCTCCGGCTGCTTGTCGCAGTGGCCGTACAGCAGCACGGTCTCGCCGCCCCGGCCGGGCACCTCCATCAGGATGACCGGCGTGCGTCCCTCGAGGCGGACGACGTCGATGGTCAGGCCTTCGATCTTCCGTGCGCGGGCCCAGTCGGTGATGAACGTCACCGCCCGGTCGATGTGCCCGTGCTCGGCCCACTGGCGGTCGAACATGGGCGACTTGGCCGGGATCCGGATGTACTCGGTGAGGGCCGGGACGATGTCGTCGTCCCAGGCCCGCTGTACCAGGGCGCGCGTGCGAGAGGGATCGAGGCTCATGGGCCCGATAGTATGCGGAATCGCGTGGATCTGCCAGCTTGAGCGGGCCCCCGACCGGCGCGCACCGGGGCCCGAGCCGGATTGCCGATTGCCCGCGCGGGGCGCGCCCGGTAGGATCGCCCCGCATGACCGAGCTGACCCCCGACCAGGTGCAGGCTCTCGCCGCCGCGGCGGGCCTGCCGCTCCACGACGGCGATCTCGCGGAGGTCACCCATCGCCTGAACGCCTTCGTCGACGTGCTGGGCGGCCTGGCCGCGCTCGACCTGGCCGCCGCCGAGCCCGCGCCCGCGGCGCCCCCCGATCCGGGGCCCGCGCCTCGATGACCACCGATCTCGCCTACCG
>DATFAJ010000202.1:0-7895 GCA_035254745.1 Candidatus Methylomirabilota bacterium
GACGGCCTCGAGGCCTTCGCCCGCGTGCGGGCCGGCCATCCCGAGCTGCGGCTGGTGGGCTTCGGGGTCAGGCGGCCTCCGCGCAAGCTTCCGTTCTCCGAGTTCCACGAGGACCTGCCCCAGGAGCGCCTGGCGTGGCTCTACAGCCGCTGCCCGATCTATCTCTGCCCGTCGTGGGACGAGGGGCTCGGCATGCCGGCGATGGAGGCCATGGCCTGCGGCGCGGCCCTCTGCACCTACGACAACGGCGGCTGCCGCGACTACGCCATCGACGGGCGCACGGCGGTGGTGGCCCCCCGACGGGACGTGGACGCGCTGTCGTGGGGCCTTTCGAGGCTGGTGGAGGATGCGGAGCTGCGACGGCGACTCGCGCGGGGTGGGCAGGACTTCGTGACGACCCAGTTCGACTGGGAGCGCGCTACCGCGCGGCTCGAGGCGCTGCTGGCCGCGCGGTAGCGCCGGAGGGGGAGCGGACTAGGCGGAGGCGCCGACCGTCTCGACGTCGGCGTGAGCGAGGTAGGGCCGCCGGGTGCGGATCGTGCGGTTCGTCCACCGCGCCACCACGTGCCCCAGCGTCTGCTCCTCGATCAGACCTTCCGACTTCAGCTGCTTGAACACCTGCGTCCAGCCGGAGCTCTGCTGGCCCATGAACAGGATCTCGTCGAAGGTCTTGCGCGACGGCAGGCTCGGAGCGCTCTGCGCGTCGAAGAGGGCGTGGGCGATCTGCGAGTCCGAGGGCATGGAGCTGCTCTCGCGACGGTAGCCCGACCCGACGAGCAGCCGAAGCGTCGTGGTGCCAGCGGTGCGCTCTGTGAGCATCATGGTTCGTTCCTCCCCTGTGGCGATTCCGGCCGGATCGGCTGCACTCATCGCCCGTGACCTCGCGGATGATGCGGGAGACGATGAGCCCGCGCGAGCTGACCGGGATGCTCGTGCGGTCGGGACTCCAGGGCGTGACGCTGCCGGAAGTCCCCGCGAGGCACGTGAAGTCCCACGAGACGATGGCCGCGGGGGCCGGCGCTCGGCCTGATCTCGCCGGGCCGGGCGCCGCTCGTCTTCGTGTTCTTCACGTTCCTGCCGTCCGTGTAGTCCGCCATGGCTTGTGCCGAGCCTGTCTAGGGCAAACTCGGTGCCAGTTTTCGGACGGGGGGAAAGGGCTGGTGTGTCGACGGGTTACGTGGGGCGGGGTGGCCGGAGCCCCGGTGCCCGGTGACGAGGAGCGCCAGACAGTGTACCCATTTCGGACGCCCCGGTCCGACCCCGCACGTTCTGCGCTTCGCGCGGCCGTCTCGTCAGCGCGGCAGCCAGTCGCGCAGCGGCTTCACGGTCGCGCCGGCCTTGACCAGACCCTCGCGCACCGCGGCCACGATCTTGTCCGAGCCCGGACTATCGCCGTGAATGCAGATGGTCTCGACCCGGGCGTCGATCACCTTGCCGGTGATGGTGCGCACCTTGCCCTCCATCGCCATGCGCACGGCCTGCTCGGCAGCCCGTGCCGGGTCCGTGATCAGGGCGTCCTTGCCGAGCTTGCGCGTCACCAGCTGGCCGTCGTCGGCGTAGACCCGGTCGGCGAAGCCCTCGGCCGCGATGCGGAGGCCCTTCACCTTGCGGGCCTCGGCGTCGTACTTGGTCATGGCCATGGTCATCAGGATCATCTCGGGATCGAGCTCGAGCACCTGCTCGGCGGTGGCCCGCGCGAGCGGCAGGTTCTCCTCGAGCATGTGGTACTGGATGCCGTGCGGCTTGACGTGCTGCACGCGGGTGCCGGCGGCCTGGGCGAAGGCGGAGAGGGCGCCGATCTGGTAGCGGTGGTAGTCCTTCAGCTCGGCCGGGGAGACGTCCATGCGGCGCCGGCCGAAGCCCATCAGGTCGGGCAGGCCGGGATGGGCGCCCACCGCCACTCCGTGCTGCAGCGCCAGGGCCACCGTCTGGCGCATCACGTGCGGGTCACCCCCGTGGAAGCCGCAGGCGATGTTGGCCGAGGTGATGTTGGGCATGACCTCCTCGTCGTGCCCCAGGGTCCAGCGGCCGTAGCTCTCTCCCATGTCGCAGTTGATGTCGATGTAGACGGGCTGGCTCATAGCTTGGGCAAGACCTCCTTGGCGATGCGCTCGACCTGCTCGGGCTGATAGCGGTACGGGATCAGGATAATCCGATGCACGCCCGTCCGCACGTGGGCGCGCAGCTGCTCGATGCAATCCGCCACCGAGCCGTGGACGGCGTGGTCGATGGTCGACTCGCTCCAGGCCGCGGTGTCCCACTCGGTGGAGAGCCACTTCCGCATGTCGGCGGTGGTCTCCTCCCGGGATCGGCCCACGTACACCGCGAGCTGGTTGGTGGCGGTGAGGCGGGCCGGGTCGCGACCCGCCGCGCGGGCGAAGGCCTTCACCTTCTCCCAGGACTTCGTGAAGCTCTCCGGCGTGTAGAAGTAGGTGAGCCAGCCGTCGCCCACCGTGCCCGCGCGCTTGAGCACCGCGTCCACGTAGCCCCCGATGAGGATCGGCGGCCGCGGGCGCTGGGCGGTGCGCGGCACCATCACCGCCTCGCGCAGGTTGAACTCGTCGACCTTGAGGGTCACCCGCTCCTCGGTCCAGAGGCGCATGAGGATGTCGAGGTTGCGCTCGAACTGGCGACCCCGCTGCTTGAACGGCACGCCCACCGCGTCGAACTCGCGGGCGTACCAGCCCGCCGCGACCCCGAGCACGAGGCGGCCACCCGAGATCACGTCGAGGCTGCCGAGGGCCTTGGCCGCCACCACCGGGTTACGGAGCGGCAGCACGAGCACCCCGGTCCCGAGCTTGATCGTGCGGGTCCGCGCGGCGACCGCGCCCAGCATGGTGATCGAGTCCACGATCGGAAAGGAGGGCTCCACGCCCAGCAGCACGTGGTCCCAGGCCCAGAGCGACTCGAAGCCGAGGGCCTCCGCGCGCTCCGAGTACGCGTAGAGGCCCGGGATGTCGGGCACCTCACCGGGGCCCACGAAGTTGCGAATGGCCAGGCCGAAGTCGGTCATGAAGTCCTCTAGCCGATGAACTGGCGCTTGGGGTCGAGCATTCGGAGGATGGCGAGCTCCTGGTCGGTCGGGGGTGTGGTCGTGGTGAGGGTGGGGCTCACGAGGACCTCGAAGCCGGTGTTCTCGCGCACCTGCTCGATCGTCGCGCCCGGGTGCAGGGCCAGGAGCTGCATGCGCCGGCTCTCCGGGTGGAAGCCGAAGAGGCCGAGCGTGGTGACGACGCGGGAGACCCCGCCGAAGAGCAGGCCGTGCTCGCGGCGGGAGTCACCGCCCTCGAGGTAGCCGGGGCTCGTCACGAAGTCCACGCGCTCGGTGAACCGGCGCTTCTCGTGGACGGTCAGGATCAGCACTTCCCGGCAGAGCGAGATGATGTCGTTGGCGCCGCCGCTGCCGGGCAGCCGTACCTTGGGCCGCGCGTAGCTGCCGATGGCGCTGGTGTTGAGGTTGCCGTGCCGGTCGATCTGGGCGCCCCCGATGAACCCCACGTCGAAGAAGCCGCGCTGGGCGAGCAGGAACGCGTCGGTGATGCCGGGGAGCATCTGGGCCCGATAGGCGGCGCGCATCTCGTTGGTCGAGATCGGTAGCTCGCCCGGCTTCCACATGGGCCCGATGACGCCGCCCTCGACCATCATGGTGAGCCGCGGCGCGTGGGTGCGCTGGGCCAGCACCGAGGCCATCATGGGGGCGCCGACGCCGGTGAAGACCGTGGTGTTGTCGCGCAACTCGCGCGCCCCCATCACGGCCAGGAGCTCGTTGGCGGTGACGCTCACGTGGTGAGCATCCGCGCGCGACCGGCCGCGTCGGCCCGGCGCGCGTCGCCGAAGAGGGCCAGGTAGCCGACGTGGTCCGACGGGGCGTAGACGTAGCGCTCCAGATAGTCGGCCACCGCGGCGGTGCCGCGGGCCAGGATCCCGTCCACGTAGGTCGTGAAGTGCTCGGGCTCGGAATCGTAGGCCCCGTAGCACTCGTGCGGATAGGACCCGTAGGGCACGTGCGCGAGCGCGTCCACCAGGAAGCCGGGGATCACGGTGTGGTCGCCGTGGAGCCGGATCTCGTCCTCGGAGACGATCTCCTCCGCGGTCACCAGGACGGTGCCGGCGGCCCGCGCGATGTCCGCGTCCATGTGCGGATAGCCGTCGATCTGGCAGTTGCCGAGCCGGTCGGCCTTCTGCACGTGAACGAGGGCCACGTCGGGGAAGAGGGCGGGCACCGCGTGAAGGGTCTGCCCGGTGTACGGGCACGCCACCGTCTTCGAGCCGCCCACGCCCATCAGCCCCGAGCCCAGCATGGTAAGCGAGGGGAGGAACGGCACCCCCATGGCCGCGGCGCGGTAGCGGAGCCCGAGGCCCAGGTGGCTCCACTCCTCGAACTCGACGCGGCCGGCCTCCACGAACTCGCGCTGGATCCGCGAGAGCCCCCACGGGAGACCGATCCCCATCCACGAGGTGACGAGCTTGTCGACCGCCCCCGCCACCATGCCCCACTCGCCCTCGTAGCACATGAGGTTGCGCGAGAGGGTGAGGCGGGTCGGCCGCCGGCGCAGCAGGGCCCACACGAGGGCCAGGGGGGTGCGCGAGTAGAGGCAGCCGCCCAGGGCGACGTGATCACCGTCCTTCACGCGCGCGACCGCGTCCTCGAGCGAGCCGAGCTTCGGGCCCGCCGACTTCGGCTTGGCCTCGAGGCGTCGCCGCGCGGCGACGAAGTCGTACTCTCGCGCGGCGATGGTCACGCGAGGACCTCCCAGGTCTTCTGGTAGCGGTCGAGCTGCTCCACGGTGTAGGGGTCGAGCGGATGCTCCCGCTCGGGAATGTCGACGTGCTTGGCCTCGCCGCAGAGCGGGGTGGTGAAGTAGCGCTGGCCGGTGTCGTTGATGATCGTCACCACCGACGGCAGCTCGGGATGGCGACGGGCCAGCTTCAGCGCGGCGGCCACGTTGCAGCCGCTCGAGATGCCGCAGAAGATGCCCTCCTCGCGGGCGAGCCGCCGGGCGATGTCCACGCTCTCCTCGGTGGTGGTGGTGATCACGCCGGTGAGCAGCGAGACGTCCAGGTTGCGCGGGACGAAGCCGTCGCCGATGCCCTCGATGCCGTGGTGGCCCCACGCCCGCCGCGAGAGCAGCGCGCACTCGGCGGGCTCGACCGCGTAGAGCTTCACCTGGGGATCGCGGGTCCGGAGGTAGCGGCCCACCCCGGTGAGCAGGCCGCCCGAGCCCTGCGAGTCCACGAAGGCCCCGATGCGGCCGCCGGACTGCTCCCACAGCTCGGGGCCGGTGGTGAGGATGTGGGCCTCCACGTTGTCGGGGTTGTCGAACTGGCCGGGCACCCAGTAGCGGCCGGGGGCCGCGTCGCGGATGGCGCGCAGGCGCTCGAGCGAGAGGTCGACGTCGCTCTCGCCGCCCGGGGTGAAGACCAGCTCGGCCCCGTAGGCGCGCATGATCTTCTTCCGCTCCTCGCTCATGCCCTCCGGCATCACGATCGTGCAAGGGTAACCCTTGACCGCCGAGACCCAGGCGCAGGCGATCCCCGCGTTGCCGGTCGAGCACTCCAGCACCTGCATGCCCGGCTTGAGATCGCCGCGGCCCTCGGCGCGCTCGAACATGTGCAGGTAGATGCGGTCCTTGAGGCTGCCGGTGGCCCCGTACCACTCGACCTTCACGTAGATCGCGGGCTTCACGTCGCGGGTGATGCGGTTCAGGCGCACGAGCGGCGTGCGGCCCACCGCGGCGGCGATGGACGGCAGCGCGGCCGCGTAGCGATCCCACTCGAGCTTGGTCTCTGCGCTCATGGTGTCAGCCTCGCGGGCCCGGCGCGACCGCGCCGACGCCTCGCAGGAACTTGGTGAGCCGGTGCTGGCCCGAGGTGACCGGCTCGTAGCGCGGCGGGTGGTCCGGGCCGCAGCACGTCGGCAGGCACTCGATCAGCGCGTCGTAGTTGGGCTGGTGAAAGAAGGGGATCGACAGCCGGCGGTTGCCGGTCGCCGCCGTGCGCGGAGGATTCACCACGCGGTGCATCGTCGAGATCCAGCGGTCATTGGTCCAGTGCTGCATGAGGTCGCCGATGTTGCAGACGAAGGTGCCGGGCGGCGCGACCACGTCGACCCAGGCCCCCTCGCGGTTCTGCACCTGCAGCCCGGGCACGTTCTCGGGCAGCAGGATGGTGACCGCCCCGTAGTCGGTGTGCGCTCCGGCGCGGATCTGGCCGGGGGCGGGCGGCTCGATCTGCTCGGGGTAGTGGTTCGCGCGGATGCCGCTGATGTGCCGGTCGGTCTTGTCGTGGAAGAACGCCTCCGGCAGATCGAGGGCCAGCGCGAAGAGGCGCATGAGGCGCGCGGCCAGGCCTTCCATCGCCCGGTAGTACTCGGTCCACACGGCGCGCAGCTCTGCGGGCCGCTCCGGCCAGAGGTTCGGGGCGAAGGACGGGTAGGCCTCGGGGCGCCGGTAGTAGGCCTCGTCGGGTACGTCGACCGGGCCGATCGCGAAGAACTCCTTGAGGTCGGTGGTGGAGGCGTCGCCGCGGCTGTACGAGAGGTTCTCGGCGCCCAGCGCGATGTAGCCGCGGCTCTGCTCCGGGCGCGGCCGGGCCACCCGCTGCTTCTCGGCCGCCGGCAGGTCGAAGAAGGCGCGCGAGGTCTCGAGCATGCGGTCGACCAGCGTGGCCGGGACGTCGTGCCCGGTGATGGTGAAGAAACCGATGTCGTTGCAGGCGGTGTCGATCGCGCGGACCACCGCGGCCCGCTCCGCCGCCCCGCGATCCTCGCCGGAGCCGAAGGGCGCGATGTCGATCACCGGGACGCCGGCATGCACGGGGCGCCTCGCCTAGACGAACACCGAGCCGCCGTCCACCACCAGCGTCTGGCCGGTCATGAACGCGCTGTCGGGGGAGGAGAGGAAGACCACCGCGCCCTCGACGTCCTCGGGAAAGGCGTCGCGCTTGAAGGCGCGCGATTGCAGGACCGCGGCCGACTGGAAGCCGGTCACCGCGGGATTGGCCCGGACGGTGTCGCTCAGGACGAGGCCGGGCGCGACCGCGTTCACCGCGATGCCGTCGTCGCCCAGCTCGCGCGCGAGCGCGCGGGTCATCGCGATCACCGCACCCTTGGAGGCCACGTAGTGGAGCAGGAACGGGGTGCCCTTGGCCACGATCGCGGAGGCCACGTTGACGATGCGCCCGGCCTTCTGTGCCCGCATCACCGGCGCCACCGCCTTGACGCAGTTCCACATGCCGCGGACGTTGACCGCCATCACCCGGTCCCACTCCTCCTCCGGGATCGCGTCGAAGGGCTGGGGTTTCAGGCTGGCGAACACCGCCGCGTTGTTGACCAGGACGTCGATGCGCCCGAAGCGACGGTGGGCCGCCTCCACCATGGCGGTCACCGCGGGTGCGGTCGCCACGTCGACCCGGCAGCCGTCCGCCCGATCGCCCGCGTCGAGGCCGGCGAGGGCCTCCGACGGGTCCACGATGTCGGCGACGAAGACGCGGGCCCCCTCGCGGAGGAAGCGGCGCGCGTAGGCCAGGCCCAGGCCGGCCGCACCCCCGGTGACGAGCACCGCGCTGCCCGCGAGCCGGCCGGTCACCGGTCCTGCTCGGCGCGGCGCGTGAACTCGAGCGCGTCCTGCAGCACGTGGTCGGCGTGGGCGCGGGCCAGCCGCTCGCCCCGCTCGGCGTCGCCCGCCACTACCGCCTGGAAGAGGGCGCGGTGCTCGGCCACGCTCGAGTCCACCCGCTCGGGCAGGTAGAGCGATCGGAGGCGCAGGACCAGGATCTGCGCGTAGACGTTCTCGAGCAGGCGGCTCAGCACCTGATTCCGCGCCGCGGCCAGCATGCGGTCGTGGAAGTCGATGGCGGCCCGCGAGTATTGCTCGATCAGGCCCGTGCCCGCCGAG
>DATFAJ010000203.1:0-4139 GCA_035254745.1 Candidatus Methylomirabilota bacterium
ATCACGATCATCGCCCTGACCGACAGCACGGGGTGGGAGTACGTGATCTCCGGGGCCACGCTGGACGAGGCCGCCATGCTCCGCGAGCTGACCCGCCTGTTCCAGGAGCGGGACCCCGACGTGATCGAGGGGCACAACATCTTCCGCTTCGACCTCGAGTACCTCGAGGCGCGCGCGCGGCGGCACCGCGTCCCCCTCACGTGGGGGCGCGACGGCTCGATCCTGCGCGGCTTCCCGTCCCGCATGCAGGTGGCCGAGCGGACCATCGGCTACCGGCGCTACGGCGTCACCGGCCGGCACATCGTGGACACCTGGATCCTGGCCCAGCTCTACGACGTGGGCGCCCGCGATCTCGAGTCCTACGGCCTCAAGGACGTGGCCCGCCACTTCGGCATCGCGGCCCCCGATC
Source organism: Candidatus Methylomirabilota bacterium (assembly GCA_035254745.1). Classification (GTDB taxonomy): domain Bacteria; phylum Methylomirabilota; class Methylomirabilia; order Rokubacteriales; family CSP1-6; genus CAMLFJ01. The sequence goes on from DATFAJ010000203.1 coordinate 410, forward strand.
GCACCTACCTGCCCCCGGAGGACATCCCGCGCATCTTCCTGGACGACCCCGCGCGCCTGATGGCCTACGCGCGCGACGACGTCATCGAGACCCTGGGCCTCTCCGCGATCCTGTCCCCGCCCTACTTCGTGCAGGCCCAGATCCTGCCCTTCGACTACCAGACCACCGTGCTGCGCGGCAACGCCACCAAGATCGACGCGCTGCTGATGCGCGAGTATCTCCACCGGCGCCAGGCGGTCCCCTCCCCGGGGCGGGGCCGCGGGGTCGCGGGCGGCTACACCGCCATGTTCCAGCGGGGCGTCGCGCGCGACGTGCTCCACGTCGACGTGACCTCCCTCTACCCCTCGCTCATGCTGACCCAGGGCCTCTTCCCGGCCTCCGACCGCCTCGGGGTGTCCGCGTCCCTGCTCCGCGACCTCCGCGAGTTCCGGGTTTCGGCCAAGCGTCTGGCCCGGGAAGCCGCCGCGCCCGAGGACCGCTTCTTCCTCAACGCGCTCCAGCAGACCTTCAAGATCTTCATCAACTCGTTCTACGGCTACCTGGCCTTCTCCCAGGGCCACTGGAACGACTTCGAGGTCGCGAACCAGGTGACCGGTGAGGGCCGGCGGCTCGTGCAGCTCCTGCTCGACCGCCTGGGCGATCTGGGCGCCACCGTGATCGAGGTCGACACCGACGGCATCTACTTCGTGCCGCCCGCGGAGGAGGCGGCGGACGTCGCCGCCGCGGAGGAGCGGCTGGTGGCCCGGCTGTCCGCGGTGCTGCCGGAGGGCATCCAGCTCGAGCTCGACGGGCGCTACGTGGCGATGCTCAGCTACAAGATGAAGAACTACGTGGTCCTCGACGCGCGCGGCAAGCTCCTGATCAAGGGCTCGGGCCTGCGCTCACGCGGCATCGAGCTCTTCCAGCGGCTGTGGATGGAGCAGATGTTCCGCCTCCTTCTCACCGGGCGGCGCGAGGAGATCCCGGCCCTGGTCGAGCGCTGGGAGGAGGACTTCCGCGCCCACCGGGTGCCGCTCAAGCAGTTCATGAAGACCGAGACGCTGCAGGAGTCCCTCGCCGCCTACCGCGAAAAGCTCCAGGCCGGCTCGCGCAACGTGGGCGCGGCCTACGAGCTGGCCCTGGCCTCCGCGCGCTCCTACCAGCCGGGCGATCAGGTCTCCTACTACGTGACCGGCGAGGGCAAGCGCGTCAAGGTGAACGAGGCGGCCAAGCTCGCCTCCGAGTGGAGCGAGGGCGCGCCCGACGAGAACACCGCCTACTACGTGGCCAAGCTGCAGGAGCTGCACGACAAGTTCCGCCCCCTCATCGAGCAGGACGGGCTCGCCCCGGTGGTCGAGGACGAGCCGCCGCCCGCGCCGCCCGAGCAGACCCGCCTCTACGACGACTGAGCGCGGGCTGGGTCACCGCTCCCCGCGTCACCACTGGATGGCGAGCTGGCGCGGCCGGGCCGGGGCCTCCGCGCGGACCCGCTCCTCGCGCGTGCGCGCCGGGAAGCCGACCTCGGCGGCCAGGCGATTCACCCGCCGCTCGATCTCCTGCCGGTACGCGGCCGGAGCGTTGCCGGGGCGCGGGAAGAGCTCGCGGTAGCGCGGGAGCGCCCAGGGGAACTCGGCGCCGACGAAGTCGAGGAAGAAGCGCCACGTCATCTCGGTGCGCAGGAAGAGCGGCTGGCTGATGACCTCGCGCGCGCCCGCCGCGAGGGCGGCCGCCAGGAGCTCGCGCAGGCCCGCGTCACCGTCGGTCAGCAGCGGTAGCACCGGCATCAGGAAGATGCGGGTCCGGATGCCTTCCGCGGTGAGCGCGCGCACCGCCTCCAGGCGCAGGTCGGGCCGGGGGGCGCGGGGCTCGATCTGCCGCAGGAGGTCCGCGTCGAGCGAGATCAGCGAGACGTTGACCCAGAGATCTCCGCTCCGGGCCAGCCGGCCCAGGATCTCGCGGTCGCGCAGCACGCCGGTCGACTTGGTGGTGAGCCCGACCCGGAGGCCGGGCACCTGCTCCATGGCCTCGAGCACGCTTCGGGTGATCGCGAACCGCCCCTCGGCGGGCTGGTACGGATCGGTCGCGGTCCCGATCGCGATCTCCTGGCCGGTCTCCCGCGCCCGCAAGAGACTCGCGACCAGCTTGCGACTCCCGGCGCGCTTGACGTAGATGCGCTCCTCGAACTCGCGCGGGTCGGCGTGGCCCAGGTACTCGTGGGTCGAGCGCGCGTAGCAGTAGCGGCAGCCGACCTCGCAGCCGCGGAAGGGGTTCACGGTCCACCCGAAGGGCATGGCCGTGCCGTTCAGGCGGTTCAGGAGGTTCTCCGATCTAAGCTCCTGGAACGCCGCCCCCCGGCGCTTGTCGACCACATCGCCGAAGCGACCGGCGAATGCGGGTGCCGGCAGGGAGGGCTTGCATGGGTCACTATTCATATGACTAGTATGATACCACCGAGAAAAGCCCCGGGAAGCGCGCCTCCCCGGGGCCTCGCTCGAGCAGGTCGGCCCTGAGTCCTAGCGGCGCCAGCCGCCCCCACCACCGCCGCCACCGGACCGCGGCCCTCCGCCACCACCACCCCGGGGTCCGCCGCCACCGCCGGCCCGCTGGGGCTGTGGCCGGGCCTCGTCGACGACCAGGTTACGGTCGCGGAAAAGGCGGCCATTCAGCATCTCGATGGCCTTGGCCAGCTCTTCCTTGGTGGCCATCTCGACGAAGCCGAACCCGCGGGGTCGCCCGGTGAACTGATCCGTGACGATCCGGACCGACTCGACCGTCCCGGCCTGCTGGAACAACTCACGCAGGTCTTCTTCTGTGGCCTGGAACGACAGGTTGCCGACGAAGAGCTTTGCAGGCATCGTGAACCTCCTGCCGCGATCAGGACCGAGTGCACTCCCCCCGGCTCACCAGCGGCGTGCCTCCTGGGAACCCCATCCGCTTCGTGGACCCACGTAGTCAGGCCCGCAGCGTGCCGATACCCTAATGGCGGTCTGACCGCGTGTCAAGGGAATCTTCCTGGAGAATGTTCTTTATTTCACGATGCTTATGTCCTTACTGAGTGGGCAATCGTGGCCGTGGCATTACCTACAGATACACGCCGCGGGTGATGCCTCCGTCGACGGTGATCGTGATCCCGGTGAGGAATGCCGCCCGCTCGGACGCGAGAAAGCACACCACATCCGCGACTTCTTCCGGGAGCGCGATGCGGCCGAGGGGTAATTCTTGACCACGTTCTCTTACGTAGTCCGCCAGGTCCTGATTGGCGGCTCGCGCCTGCTGCGCCATCAGAGTGTCCCAGCGCTCGGTCTTGACCGGGCCCGGCGAGACGGCGGTGACCAGCACCCGCGAGGGCGCGCCGAGATCGGCCAGCGCCTTGGTGAAGTTGATCAGCGCCGCATTCGCGGTGCCGCCCATCATGTAGGTCGGCGCGGGATTGCGCGCGGCGGCGCCCACGACGTTGACGATGCGGCCGCCTCCCTGCCGCTGCATGTGGGGCAGCACCTCGCGGGCCATGCGGATGTAGCCCAGCAGCTTCAGGCTCCAGCCGTTCAGCCATTCCTCGTCGGGCGTGGTGAGGAAATCGCCGCCCTTGATCGCGCCCGCGTTGTTCACCAGGATGTCGAGCCGACCCAGGCGCGCGAGGGCCTCGGCGGCCACGCGCCGCACCTCGGCGTGCTGGCTCAGGTCGCCGGCGACTCCGTCCACCTGCCCGCCGGTGGCACGCTCGATGTCGGCGGCCGCGTCCTTGAGCGCG
>DATFAJ010000204.1:0-3738 GCA_035254745.1 Candidatus Methylomirabilota bacterium
GAGCCGGCGGGGGGCGGCTCGTTCCGCATCGTCTCGTTCGTGGATGCGCTCGAGGGACGCTTCGATCCGGCCCTCATCCGGGACCGCATCGTGCTGCTCGGCCCCACCATCCGGGGCGTGGACGAGCACGCCACGCCCACCACCGGCGACACCCGCATGTGGGGCGTGGAGATCCTCGGCAACGCGGTGGAGACCGTCCTCGACCAGCGCTTCCTGGTCCCGGCCCCGCCCGTACTGACGGTGGCCCTGATCGGGCTCATGGCGCTGGTCGCGGGCCTCGTGGTGGCCGCGTGGCGCCCGCTGCCCGCCGGCCTCGCGGTGGCGGGCGGGCTCGCCCTGTACGGCACCGCGGCCGCGGTGCTCTTCGAGCGCGGCCTCGTGCTGGATCTGGTGTACCCGCCCGCCGCGCTCCTGATCAGCTTCGCGGCCGCGCTCTCCGCGCGCCTCGTGATCGAGCAGGCGGAGCAACGAATGGTCCGCGAGGCGATGGGACGCTACCTCTCGCCGGTGGTGAGCCAGTGGGTGCTGGACGACCCCGCCCGCCTGCGGCTGGGCGGCGAGACACGCGAGATGACGGTGCTGTTCAGCGATCTGCGGAGCTTCACCACCCTCGCCCACGCGCTGCCGCCCCAGACGCTCGTCGCCCTGCTCAACCGCTATCGCGCCGCGATGGCCGACGTGGTCTTCCGCCACGACGGCGTGCTCGCCCAGTACGCGGGCGACGCCATCGAGGCCTTCTGGAACGCTCCGATGGACCAGGCCGACCACGCCCGTCGCGCGTGCGAGACCGCGCTCGACATGGTCGCGTCCCTCGCGGTCCTCCGGCCCGCGTTCGAGGCGCGCGGCTGGGCGCAGCTCGACATCGGGGTGGGGATCAACACCGGGCAGATGGTGGTGGGCAACATGGGCTCGAAGGACCGCCTGATCTACACCGCGGTGGGCGATCCGGTCAACGTGGCCGCGCGGCTCGAGGGGCTCTCGAAGGAATACGGGGTGCGGGTGGTGGTCGGTGAGGCCACGGTGGCCGCGGCCCCGGACGCCTTCGCGTACCGGCTCCTCGACCTGGTGGCGGTGAAGGGCCGCGCCGAGCCGCTCCGGTGCTACGAGGTGATGGCCCGCGCGGGCGTGCTTGCCCCCGCCGGACAGCGGATGCTCGCGCGCTACCACGACGCCCTCGCGCTCTATCGCGCGCGCCGGTGGGAGGAGACGCTGCGGCTGCTCGACGAGCTCGCGCGGGAAGCGCCCGCCGACGGACCGATCGCGCTCTACCGGCGGCGGGCGCGGGCCCTGCTCGCGGCTCCGCCGCCCGAGGACTGGGACGGGGTCTTCGTTGCGGAGTGGAAGTAACGGCTACCGGCGCGGCGCGGCCAGCTCGAGCGCCGAGAGCGGCACCGGGACGGGTTGGGTCACGTCGGGCCGCAGCTCGGTCATCCCGGCGCTTCCGGCCCGCGCGGTGCGAGGGTCGAGCGGGCTGCCCGCGGGTGCGTCCATGATCTGGATGACCTCGGCCCGCAGGCCCTGGCCGTGGTGCGCGGTGCCGGCGCGCTCGTATCGGTAGGTCACCGCGCCCTGGTGGCGCCCGACGACCGTCATCGTGAACGGGCCGTCGCCGACCGCGGCCAGCGTGACGACGAAGGGCCCCGCGACGCCGGCCGGCACCTCCACGGTGCGCGCGCCGTCGGCGGCCGCGGTGGTGAGCGAGCCGAACACCTGGTTGATCTCGACGCCGGGCGGGAGGAAGCCGGCGAGCCGCGTGCCGTCCGGCATCGTCACGAGCGGCAGGACTGGCCCCGACGTGGCGATCTCGAGTGTGCTGCGGTTCACCGCGAAGACCTCGGTCTGGACCGGCCCGCCGGGGGCGAGGGTGGCCTTCTGGCCGGGGCGCAGCCGCACCACGGGGCCGGCGAGCCCGGTCACCTCGAGATCGCCCGCCCGGGTCCAGCAGACGAACGGGCCGCTCGCCTCCTGTCGGGCGCCGATGAGCCCGTCGTGCGCGGTGGCGCTGTAGGCGTTGGACTCGATCGTGAGGGTCGCGCGACCGCCGAGCCAGCCGGCCACCCGCGCCCAGACCGTGCCGACCGTGACCAGGACCCCCACGCGCGAGGCCTCGCGCCCGGCCATCTCCGCCCGCCGGACCGTGACGTTGGACGCGGGCTCCACCGTCACCGTGCTGCCGTCGAGGAAGGTGATGAGGGCCCGGCCGTCGGGCCCGGTGACGACGCGATCGCCGACCGCGAGGTCGGTGCCGCTGCCCGCCGGGGCGGGCCGGTCTGCGCCGGCGCTCACCCGCTCGACCGGAGCGCTCAGGATCGTGAGGGTGGCCGCGGTCGAGACCACGGCCGGGTGCTCCTCAGCCGCCACCCCCGCGGGAACGCTCAGGAGCGTGACCAGCGCCAGCACGGCCGGCCGCCGAGTCCGGGCCATCGGGCTCATGATACCCGGAATATCCACTCGCTCCCGTCGCCGCGGCGGAGCCGAGGCGCGTTCGCGCGGTCAGCCCCGTCCGGAGCTTCGGCTTCGGGGAGGCAGTGTGCCCTTCTGCCGCCCTCGGTGCGTCGACCGCGTCGGCCGCAAGCGCCGCCTGAGAATCTCTTGCCGGGTCGCGATCGGTCTGCGGCGGTCCAGGAGGCGCTCCCGCTCCTGCCACTTCCTCTCGGTGTCTCGCTGCTCGGCCCGCTTCCACACGCGTCGGAGCAGGCCGGCGAGCAGGACGCTGGCGAGGAGTGCGAGGGCGAACAGGACGTAGTTGCTCAGGGGATCTCCCCTCTTGTCGGCTGCGAATCCGGAGCCTACCAGAGCGCGGGTACCCTGCCAAGGCGTGTATCATGACCCCCCATGAAGCTCGGATTCTCGCTACCCACGGCCGGGGCGTGGGCCACGCCGGAGAACCAGATCCGCGTCGCGCGACAGGCCGAGGCGCTCGGCTACCACTCGCTCTGGGTCTTCCAGCGCCTGCTCTACGCGCTCGAGCCGAAGAACGAGTACCCGCCGGTGCCGGGCAAGACGTGGCCCAAGCCGTTCGAGCGCGTGTTCGATCCCATCGTCACGCTGGCCTACGTGGCCGCGGCCACCTCGCGCATCCGCCTCGGCACGAGCGTGCTGATCATGCCGTTCTACACCCCGGTGGTCCTCGCCAAGCAGCTCGCCACGCTCGACGTGCTCTCGGGCGGCCGGCTCGACGTGGGGCTGGGCCTCGGGTGGTCGGAGGACGAGTACGAGGCGGTCGGGGTGCCCTACCGGGCGCGCGGCCGGCGGGGCGACGAGTTCCTGCGCTGCCTCGACATGATCTGGACCCAGGACGTGATCGAGTTCCACGGCGAGTTCTACAACGTCCCGCGGTGTCGGGTGGAGCCGAAGCCGGTGCAGAAGCCGCGCCCGCCGATCACGATCGGCGGCTACGGCAGCACCGTGGTCCGGCGCGCGGTCGAGCTGGGCGACGGCTTCAACGGCGGCAACGTGCCGATGACGAGCGTGGCCCCGCTGGTCCGCGAGGTCCGGGAGGCGGCCGCGGCCCGGGGTCGGGATCCGGCGTCGCTGCACATCGTCTGCCGCGGCTCCTACCGTCTGCACGACGCGCCGCAGGGCCCGGACCGGCGACCGCTGTGGGGCACGCTCGACGAGATCCGCGAGGACATCGGGCGCTACGCGGACGCGGGCCTGACCGAGCTCTTCCTCGAAGGCAACTTCGCGCCGGGCGGGCCCTCCCTCGAGCAGACCCTCGAGGTGATGACCCGCCTC
>DATFAJ010000205.1:0-3779 GCA_035254745.1 Candidatus Methylomirabilota bacterium
GGGGACGGGAGAACCCGATCCGGGTCCGGATCCATCCAAACGGACAGGAGGAGCTGATCCGATGCGACGGGGAACCCTCGGGACCGCCGGCGTGGCGCTCGTGCTCGGCTTGCTCATCGCCGGCTGCGCGAGCCTGGACGCTTCCGCGCCCAGCCCCGCCTCGCCGGTACAGGGCCTGGCCGGGAGCAGGCACGGGGTCTTCTGGTGGCTCGGCGGCTCGTACTGGCGGACGAAGGTGCGTGCTCGGGTGCGAACAATCTCGCGAAGCCGGGCCGCTGGTCCGGCACCGTGGCCGAGCGCGGGCGATGTACGGCGTGGCCAACGACCCCACCACCGGAGCGGACATCGAGATCGCCTTCCGGCGTGTCGAGGAGTGATTCGCGCGTCAGTCGGCCTTCACTGGTAGCGAGTGGCCCCGGAGACCGCGTAGCCGCGACGGGTCAGGCAGGCCGCGAAGTACTTGAGCACCCAGTCGTCCGGGCTCGGTGGCTTGGAGGTCATGCCGCGGGGAAAGAACTTGGCCCAGAGGTTGGAGAAGATCCCGGAGGTGTTCGTGTCGGGGATCACCGGCGTCGGCGTCTTGAAGGCCTCGACCTGGCAGCCCTGGAAGTCGGTCAGCATCCCGGGGGCTTCGCCGCGCTTGTCCACGTACAGGTAGCCGATTCGAGACGGCCCCTGCACGATGGAGAGCGGGGCGCGGTAGCCCCGCGCGATCAGGCACGCCGTCTCGGCCAGGTCCGCGCCGGCTTCGGTGTGGGCCTGGACGAACGGAAGGCACTTGGCGCGATCCTCCTCGAGCTGGGCCGCGGTCTGGCCGCCGTGCAGGCCGATGCCGCTCTCGCCGGCGCAGCCGGCCAGGAGCATCGACCCCAGGGCCGCTCCGAGCAGGCCGGGCGCGCACGGCCGCCAGGATCTCAGCAGGTCCACCACGGTCGCCATGTCGTCGGTCCGAGGTCCACTATGCCCGAACCGGGAGGCCGCCGGAAGGCCGGCTCAGGCGGCGCCGCACCGCCTGGGCGATGCTGCCGTAGATACCGGCGGGCAGGAAGATGATGAAGACGATGAGGAGCAGGCCGTAGATGGTCTCGGCGATGCCGATGAGCTTGATGCCGAAGTAGATGCGCAGGTACTCGCTGAGCGCGATGGTGAGCGCGGTGCCGACGAAGGGACCGAGCAGGGAGTACATGCCGCCCAGCACCACCGCGAACACGATGCGCAGGGACACCCCGATGCCGGCCATGGTGTCGGGGTTGGCGTAGGCCAGGTACAGCGCGAGGAGCGCGCCGCCCAGCGCGGTCAGCGCGGCGGAGAGCGCGGTGATGGCCATCTTGAAGCGCGCCACCCGGATGCCCACCGAGGCCGCCGCGGTCTCGTCCTCGCCGATCGCCTCCATGGCCGAGCGGGCCATGCTGCGATCCACCCGCCACCACACCCAGAGCCCGAAGAGCCAGGCGGCGAGGCCGACGTAGTAGAAGACCCGCTTGTCCGCGAACTGCAGCGTCCGCCAGTCGGACGCGGTCCCCCCGGCCTTGAGGCTGACCCCGAGCGAGCCCCCGGTCCAGTCGCGCTCGGCCACGATCAGCAGCCGGATCACCTCGCCGACCGCGAGGGTGACGAGACCGAAGTAGTGGCCGACCACCTGGAAGCGCGAGCACGGGTAGGCCACCACCAGGGCGAAGGCCACGGTCAGCAGGACGGCGAGCGGGGTGCCGAGCCACGGGGTCATCCCGAAGAAGTTCCAGAGCAGGACCATCGCGTAGGCGCCGACGCCCAGGAACGCGCCGTGGCCGAGCGAGACGAGCCCGAACCGGCCCATCAGCGACCACGCGTTGCCCACGAAGGACCAGAGGAAGATCTGGATGATGACGTGCCAGATGTACTCCTGGGCCGGCCCGAGGGGGAGCAGCGGCACCAGGGCCAGGACCACCAGGCCGACCGCCCCGAGGAGGCGGGCCGCGCTCACGCGCGCCTCGCGAAGATGCCGCCCGGCCGGACGAACATCAGCACGATGAAGATGACGAAGGCGATGACGTAACCCATCTCGGTCGAGACCAGCACCCCGCCCACCGAGATCACCTGGGCCATGATGAACGCGGCCGCGAAGGTGCCCACCATGTTCCCCAGGCCGCCCAGCACGCAGATCATGAAGGTGAGCGGGCCGAAGGCCGAGCCGAAGTAGGGATGCACCGCGTACTGGATGATGAGCAATGCGCCCGCGACGCCGGCCATGGCCCCGCCCACCGCCGAGGTCACCAGGTACAGGCGCTGCGGCCGCGCGCCCATGAGGGTGATCGCCTCCCGGTCCTGGCTGACCGCGCGGATCGCGGTGCCGGTGTAGGTGCGGGTGAGGAAGAGGTAGAGCGCGATCATGGCCAGGATCGCGAGGACGAAGGCGAGCAGGCGGGTGAACGAGATGAAGATGCCGCCCACCTCGAGGGTGGGCAGGCTCACCCGCACCGAGCGGTGGTCGGTGGACCAGAGCAGGGTGGCGACCGACTGGATGAAGAACAGGAGCCCCCCGGTGGCGAGCAGCTGGTTGACCGGCGGGCTCGACAGGATGGGGGTGATGATGAGCAGATGCACCAACACGCCCAGGAGCGCGCCGATCCCGATCCCGGCGAGCCCGGCCAGCCAGAGCGGCCAGCCGTAGAGGCTGACGAGGAAGTAGACCCCGTACATGCAGAGCGTGACCAGGTCCACGTAGGCGATCCAGACGATGTCGATCACGCCGAAGATCAGGTTGAGACCGAGAGCGAGGAGGGCCAGGACCCCGCCCAGCAGGATCCCGTTCACCACCGCCTCGAGGATGAAGATCGGATCGAGCACGGCTCAGAGACCCACGTAGGCCTGGCGGATGAAGTCCTGCTCGGCCAGATCGGCGGCGCGGCCCTCGATCTTGATGCGACCGACTTCCAGAAGATATGCGCGGTCCACGAGCTTGAGCACCTGGCGGACGTTCTGCTCGACTATCAAGATGGTGACTCCAACTTCCCGCACGCGTGAAATCAAGCCGAAGAGGCGGAGCACCATCACCGGAGCCAGGCCCATCGACGGCTCGTCGAGCAGGATGAGCTTGGGGCGCGACATCAGGGCGCGGCCCACCGCGAGCATCTGCTGCTCGCCGCCCGAGAGGCTGCCCGCCCGCTGGGCCTGGCGCTCGGCCAGGACCGGGAAGAGCTCGTAGACCCGGTCGAGGCTCTCGCGGAAGTGGGCGCGCGCCCGGGGCAGGAACGCGCCCATCTTGAGGTTCTCGCCGACGGTCAGCCGCGGAAACAGCCGGCGGCCCTCCGGCACGTGCGCGATGCCGTGGGCGACGATCTCGTACGCGGGGCGCCCGGCCAGCTCGGCGCCCTCGAGCGCGATGCGGCCGGCCCGCGGCGCGATGAGCCCGGAGATCGCGCGCAGCAGCGTGGTCTTGCCCGCCCCGTTGGGACCGACCACCGCGACCGCCTCGCCCTGGGCCACCCGGAGGCTCACGTCCCAGAGCGCGGTGAACGCCCCGTACCCGGCGGTGACCTGCTGGAGCTCGAGCATCAGCCAAGCACCACCTTCTCGCCGAGATAGGCCTCGATCACCTGCGCGTTCTCCGCGACCTCGCGCGGGGTGCCCTCGGCGATCTTCTCGCCGTGGTCCAGCACCACCAGGCGATCGACCACCCGCAGCAGGGTCGCCATGATGTGCTCCACCCAGACGATGGTGATGCCGAGCTCACCGCGGATGCGCCGGAGCATCTCGGCCGCGTCGTGCATCTCGGAGGGGTCGAGCCCGCCGAGGCTCTC
>DATFAJ010000206.1:0-5233 GCA_035254745.1 Candidatus Methylomirabilota bacterium
GCTGGGCGACCGACGTCCGTCCGCGTCCGCTCCGACCGCCGCGCGCGCCCGCTAGCGCGGCGCGCGCATTGACGCGCGGCCCGGCTCGTTGTAAGAGCCGGGGCATGACGTCATCGTCGATCCGCTCTCGACTGTTCCCGCTCGCTCTCGTCGGGCTCGTCCTGGGCCCGGCGACCCTCGCGTCCGCCGCGTGCGGGCCGTCCCCGCTGCCGACCGACACCCCGATCGCGCTGGTGCTGTCGGGGGGCGGGGCCAAAGGCGCCTACGAGGCCGGAGTGGCCTCGCTGCTCGTGGAGCGGGGCGTGCCGATCCGGCTGGTCGCCGGCTCGTCGGCGGGCGCGCTGAACGCGGCCATGATCGCCGACGGCCGGCTCGACCGGCTGGAGGCCCTCTGGCGCGGGCTCACCCGGGAGCGGGTGTACTCGCTGCGGGCGCGCGTGTTCTTCGCGGGCCTGCTCCCCGGCTGGCTCACGCTCCTGACCCTCGACCGGGCCGGCTCGCTCTTCGATCCGGGCCCGCTGCGCGAGCTCATCGACACCTCGCTCGACCTCGAGCGCATCCGGTCGTCGTCGGTGCGCCTCCTGGTGGTCACCACCGACCTGGCCCGCCGCGAGCCGCGCGTCTTCGACAACCAGACCGTCACTCTCGAGGCGCTGATGGCGGCGGCCGCGGTGCCGGGGGCCTTTCCCGCGGTGGACGTCGGCGGCGCGCTCCTGGTGGACGGCGGCCTCACCGGGCGCGCGCCGGTGCTGGAGGCGCTCGCGGCCGGGCCGGCGGTGGCGCGGGCGGTGGTGGTGATGAGCTACGCGCCGGAAGAGCGCGGGATGCCGCCTACCACGATGCGGCGCGCGCTCGAGGAGGCCTTCGAGATGGGAATGATCCACCAGATCCGGAGGGACGTGGAGCTGGCGCGCCTCAAGTTCCCCGGGGTGGAGGTGCAGCTCCTGACTCCGTCGGCGCCGCTGGCGCTGCGCCCGCTCGACTTCGAGCCGGCCGGGATCGCGCGCGCCCTCGAGCGGGGGCGCGCCGACGCGGCGGCCTGCCTCAGCGACTGGGGGACGCGGTGACCTGGACCGAGCCGATGTCGCGGACGAGGAAGTGGACGCGGCGGTTCCGGCCCTGGCACGACGCGCTGCGGTCGGCACAGAGCGCGCCGGTCTCGCCGCGGGACACGACGGTGATCCGGCTGGCCGCGATGCCCCGGCCGATCAGGTAGTCCATCACCCACCTCGCGCGGCGCCGGGCGAGGGCGAGATTGGCGGCCTGCGGCCCGGCCACGTCGGTGTAGCCCTCGAGGATGACGAGCTGCTCGGGATTGACCTTGAGCCACGCCGCCGCCGCGTCGAGCGCCTTCCGCTCGCCCCGCAGCACCTCGACCTGGCCCGAGGCGAAGTGGAGGTCCGGCAGGCTCTCCCGCGCGGAGAATCCGGCCGTCGGGCCGGTCTCGGGGGCGGGCCCGGCCGCATCTTCGGTGGGCGCCTCCGGCGCGGCGGCCGCGTCGGGCCATACCGGGGCGGGAGGAGGTGTCGCGGGAGCCGCCGCCGTGACCGCGGCCGGAGCGGGCCCCTGGGCGTGCCGCGCGCAGCCGACGGTCAGCAGCGCGAGCGCGCCGAGAACAAGGAAGGTGACGCGCGCGATCGGCGTCATCGGTGCGGACCCGGGCTCAGGCGAGCTCGTGGCGCTCGCTGAGCCGATCGTGCAGCATGCCGAGGCCGAACTCGAGCTCGGTCGCGAGGGACTGGAGCTGGTCCAGGCGATTGCCGTCGGGGCGCAGGCAGCCGTCCTCCAGCAGGCGACCGTGCCCGAGCACCGCGAGACTCAGCAGGCTCGCCTTTGCGAACAGCCGCTCCACGTAGTCGACCAGCACATCCTCGGTCTGCGTCATGGCGTGCTCCTTTTCTGGGCGCTTGGCCGGATCCGGGCCGGCCGGCGGTTGGCCAGATTCCGCATAGGCCATGCCACCGGGGCTGATCGGCAACCTGCTAGAATCACGGTGAATTTTGCGGCCAGAGCCGGCATGGCCTCGTCAGCGCCGCGACAGCGTTCCTGCTGTGCCGTCAGAGGCCGGACGCCTCAGCCGACCCGCAGGTAGTCCCGGAGGGCCCGTCGGATCGAGGCGAAGCCGATCCGCCGCCAGGGGATCGCGTCGCGGGAGAACCACCGCGCCTCGCTGACGTCGCTCCGCGCGGTGATGGCGCCGGACACGCGCACCGCGTACACCAGTCCCAGCACCGGCACGCCGCCGCGACCGTAGTGATCGAGCACGAAGCCGCGGAAGCGCGCGGAGCGCACGCGCGCGCCCAGCTCCTCGCGCAGCTCGCGGCGCAGCCCGTGCTCCGGGCTCTCGCCGGCCTCGAGGAAGCCCCCGGCGAGGTCCCAGGTCCCGCGGTGGGGAGGGCCGCCCCGCCGGCAGAGGAGCACCCCGCGTCGGCCGACCACGATGGCCACCGTGGCCGGCACCGGGTTGTTGTAGAAGACCCATCCGCACCGGCCGCATCGCCACCGCGGGAAGCCGTTCTCGCGGCGCGTGCGCAGCGGGCTGCCGCAGATGAGGCAGTGCCGCGGGGTCACCTCAGAGTGCGCCCAGCAGCGTGGCGGCGCGGTTGTAGTCGCGCCCGGCCACCCAGAGGATGGCCCCGTACCGCCCCGCCCCCGCGCACACCGCGTCGACCGCGGTGACGTTGACGCTTGCCGCCGCGAGCTTGTCCAGCATCTCGCCGATCACGCCCACGCGGTCCTCGCCGCCCACCAGGAAGGCGCGCTTCGGGCCGGTGATCTTCCACTTCGAGCGCCGGGCGAAGCCGCGGAACGCGGTCGCGTCGGTGGGCACGAAGTCGAGCTGGGCCCCGCGGCCCTTCGGGAAGCCGGAGAACGCGAGCAGGTTGATGCCCGCCTCCCGGAGCGCGTCGAGGTAGCGCGCGCCCTCGCCCGGCTTGTTCGGCACCTGCACATAGAAGTAGTCGACGCGCTGCACCGTGTCAGCCATGGCGGGTCTCCTCGTACTCGAGCTCGGTGCCGAGTGCCTCGTTGAAGCGGTTCGTGAAGTTGGCGGCGGCGACGGTGAGGGTGAGCTGGACCAGCGCCTCCGGTCCGAGGTGCCCGCGTAGCGTCTCCACGAGGGCGCCCTCCACCTGGACCTCGGTGGTCATCGCCTCCGCGTAGGCGAGCACCAGTCGCTCGAGCTCGGAGAACAGCGGGCTCGTGCGATGGTCGGCCAGCGCCTCGAGCTGCTCCTTCGGGATGCCCGCCTTGCGGCCGGCCGCTCCGTTGTGGGTCACGCAGTAGCGGCAGCGATTGAGCTGCGAGGCCCGCACGTAGGCCAGGTAGCGGAGGCGGAGGTCGAGCGGCCCCTCGCGCAGACGGGGATACCACGCGTGGAACGGCGGCAGGGACCGCGCGTGGTGGGCCATCAGCCGGAAGATGTTGAGGACGCGCCCGCCGCCCTTCTCGAGCGTGTCGTAGAGCGACTGGATCTCGGGCGGCACCTGCGCCCGGTCCAGGTACGGAAGTCTCGCCGCCATGGTGCGTGGCTCCTCGGCGCCGGGGAAAGCGGCGGGCCCGGCCCCGCGCGCGGCTCGACGCGTCGCCGCATCATTGCGCGGGCCCTCGGGCCGGTCAAGCCGGCGCTCACAGGATGGCCAGGTGCACCGCTTGCCCCTCGAAGAGCAGGGCCGCCCCGCGATGCTTGTCGAGCGCGAACTCGAACAGGCGGCCGACTCCCGCGCTGCCGCGGAGCGTGCCCTCGACGCGCGCGGCGCCGCGCAGCAGGCCGTCCACGCGGGCCCGGGCCGCCGCCTCGTCCCACCCGCCCGGGGCGGTGCGGTACGCGTCGAGCGCGTAGGCGCGCAGCAGCTTGGGCCACTCGCGGACGAAGAGACCGCTTCCGTGAAAGGCGTCCACGCCCACCAGGCTCGGGCCCACGAAGACCGCGGCGCCGACCGCGCCCGCCCCGGGGGCCGCCTCGAGGCCGCGGGTCGCCTGCTCGAGATGGGCGCGAACCCCCGGGGCGTCGTAGACCGCCTGGTAGCTGCCGGTCGGCGAGGCCGCACGCAGCTCCCGGGATGCCGACGCGACCCCTGACCAGATGCGTCCCTGCTCCGCTCGGCGCAGCACATCCGAGCGCACGCTCGGCTGCACGACACTGGACCGGCTGTCGAAGTCCTTCCCGCTCTCGTTCCAGCGGCCCTGCTCCACGCAGTACACCGCGATGTTCCGCGGCCCGCTGAGCGGCGGGAGCAACAGGTCCTCGCGCAGGACGCGGTTCTGCTTGCCACCGACCAGGATCTCGCCCGCGAGCAGCAGCACGTGCGTCTTGCCGCGGTTCTCCGCGATCAGCTGGGGTACGCTGGCCTGGGCGCGCTCGGTCACCGTGAGGGTGCCCCGGGCCCGGGCCTCGTCGAACGTGGCGATGTCGATCGCCGCGGCGCCCTTCGGCGATCCCCCGACGAGCCACAGCGCCGAGAGAGGGCCCTGGGTGACCGCGGGGCCGAGCGTCAGCTGCCCGAGGGCGCGCCGGAGCTCGGGACTGATCTACCCGGCGAGCCCGGAATCGACGGGGGCGCCCGCGTCCGGGAGGACGCGGATGCGGTCGGCCAGCGCCGGTCCGGGCGAGACCGCGGCGGCGCCGGCCGCGCCCAGGAGCTTCAGAAACGAGCGTCGCAATGTGTTCATGTCGTCCTCCGTGCCCGCGAAGCGGGGGATTTGCCCGCTTAGACCGGGTCTCGGGCCGAAAGTTCCACCGCATCGCGTATACTGACCGCGACGCATCGACAGGCCTCGAGGAGGGACGCGATGAGGCGGACCTTGGCAACGATCATCCTGGTGACGCTGGCGCTGTCTCCGCTGCTCTTCGTCACCGAGGCCGGGGCCCGGGCCGGCAGGGGAAGCTCGAGCGGCAGCCGTGGCTCGCGCAGCTATTCCTCTCCCTCGCGGCCGCCGTCCTCGAGCCCGTCCTCGCCCGGCCAGCCGGCGGCGCCCGCCTACCAGCAGCCCGCGCCCTCGCGGCCGGGCTGGGGAGGCATGCTGGGCGGACTCGTGCTCGGCGGCCTCCTCGGCGGGCTGTTGTTCGGTCACGCGGGCGGGGGAGGCATCGGCCTGCTCGAGATCGTGATCATCGGCGGGCTCGCCTGGTTCGCGTTCTCCTACATGCGGCGACAGCAGGCGGCCGCCCCCTCGGGCTACGCGACGCCCGGCGGCTACGGGTCCGCTCCGGCCTCCCGCTACGAGGGCGCAG
>DATFAJ010000207.1:0-5462 GCA_035254745.1 Candidatus Methylomirabilota bacterium
GTGGACGCGGCGCTCTACGCGGCCTTCCTGGGGGGCTTCCTCGGGCTGCTGCTGCTCGCGCGCGTCCTCACGCTCGGCCAGCTTGCCGGGACGTGGCGCGCGATCGGTGAATCCGGGACGGCACGGCCGGAGGCACCGCGAGAGTCCTGAGCGGAAGCCCCGCCCGTCGACTCAGCGCCCGGCCTCGCCCGGCCCCCCGCGTCGATAGACGCGCACTTCCTCCGGCTGGCCGAGCGAGTGACGGGTGGGCTCGTCGTCCTGGTACTCGGGCGACACGAACAGGCGATAGGTCGCGGTCAGCCGATACCCGTGCGCGGGTCGCGCCTCGTCCCCGTGGAAGGCGAAGGCGATCACGAGGACCTCGGGGAGGACCTCGGGGTCATCGGGGGGCCAGGTCTTGCTCAGCACGGTCCGGTAGGGGAGCGCGTTGCCGTTGAAGAGGCCCTCGCCGCTCGAGGTGGCGATCAGCCCGGTGGTTCCGGCCAGCGAGCGGCCCAGATCCCGGGAGGTCTCCCGAATCGAGTAGTGCGGCGTCACGTACGACGGCGCGATCCGCGAGACCGCCACCGCCGCGTAGGCGAGCACGGCCGCGGTGGCCAGGGCCATCCATCGATCCGAGGTCCACCGCCGGCCACCGACGACGAGCAACCCGGCGAGCACCCCGGTCACGGGCGCCCCGACGGACCACCACGCCACGTGGCCACCGCCGGCGACGGGCCAGAACGAGCCTCCGTCGAGCCCGATGCGAAGGCAGAGCATCCAGCCCACGACCCCGGCCGGGGGGAAGGCCCACAGGAAGCGCGACGGCTCCCCGGCCCCGGCCGCCCGCCGGGCGAGCCACCCGGTCACCGCGAGCGCGAGCACGACGCAGGTGAGACGCAGGCGCACTCGCCCGGGATCCGCGCCCGCCTGCATGGCGAGGCCGGCCAGCGTGGGCGCCAACAGCGCCGCGGTCGGCAGGGCGAGCAGCCCCAGGATCGCGGCCCTCCGGCCGGGCGAGGCCGGCCAGCGGGCCGCCGGCATCAGGCCGAGGCCGGCGGTCAGGTTGATGGCCAGCGGCACCAGGACGTGCGCCTTGTAGCGATCCGGGAAGTAGTCGAGGCTCAGCATGAGCGGCGTGTAGAGGCCGCACCAGATCGCGGAGGCCACGAAGTGGCGACGCACCGCGAGATCGCCGCCGCCCTGGGTGAGCAGGTAGACCGCGAGCGAGAAGCAGGCTCCCACCGCCCAGATGTTGAGCGTGGGAGCGAACGGGGCATCCAGGAAGAAGTTCACGACCGTGAACGGCCGCGCGGGCAGCAGGAAGCGCCCCAGCACCTCGAGGTTGGCGGCCAGGCCTCCGAGGCGGCCGGGGCTCCACACCAGCCCGACGACGACCACGGAGAGCATGGGGGCCAGGAAGCCCGCCCAGAGCATCGCGAGGCCCCGCCGCCGGGTGGAAGCCTCCGGAGGCGGCAGCGGCTGGAACAGGATGATGGCCGAGCAGATGACGAGCGCGGGCAGGCTCGTCGCCTTCACCGCGACCGCACCGACGAGCACGAGGCCGGCGGCGAGCATGCGCCGCGGGGACGCCCGGCCGCTCGCGACGAGGACGTACGCCAGGAGCTGGGCCAGCATCGCCGCCATCTCGGGCACCGCCACGCGGCTCAGCTGGACGAGATCGACGTCGAGGGCGAGGAGGGCCAGGCCGACGAGCAGGGCCCGCTCCTCCACGACACGCCGGAACAGCAGCCAGAAGGTCAGGAGGAGCAGACAGCCGGTCAGGGCGGTGGGCAGGCGGGCGGCCCAGATGCTCACCCCGAAGAGCGCGAACGCGACGTACGCGGTCGCCTGGAACAGGGGCGCGAGGATGAGGTGGAGCAGCCAGTCGGCGTGGACGATGTGGCCGAAGAGCGCCAGCTCCCGGGCATGGGCGACCCAGCGACCCTCGTCCGTGATGTAGCCCGACCACGCGTAGTAGTCCGGATCCGCGTCCAGGAAGGCGAGCCGGAGGCCCACGCCGAGCAGCAGGACGGCCAGGAGGAGGAGGCGGACCGGGCGGACCCGCGACGGCATGGAGCGAGGCATGAGGGGACCGGCGCTCGAGGTCTGCGCCCGGGGCGTGGGCTCAGTCAGGAGCGAGTGCCGGCGCGTGCTTCCCGCAGGCCCGCGATCCGGTTGTACACCGTCGTCACGAAGAACCCGACGAGGAAGCCGGTCGCGAACCCGTAGCCGAGGCCGATGAAGCTGCCCACCAGCGTGACGCGGTAGCCGATGAAGAACTGCCCGAGCAGGCCCAGGTGAGGGCCCACGACCGCGCCACCCTTGATCACCAGCCACAGGGTGGCGACGAACAACGCGAGCCCCACGACGAGGCCCAGCACGATGCCGTGCACCGCCGCGTTGAGCCGCACCATCCGGGCGACCAGGAGATTCTCGATCGTCCGCGGGTCGTTCATCTCGATCTCCATGAGCGCCGGGCTACACGAACTCGAGGAAGCGCCGGAGCAAGCCGCGCTCGACCCGGCGGCGGGCCATCGCCACGTAGCACAGGAGGGTCGCATTCCGGAGGAACGCAAAGCCCCAGCCGAGCACCCAGCCCGCGACGAAGCCGTACAGGAGGCCCACCAGCGACCCGATCGGAGTCACAGTGTAGCCGGGGAAATACTGGCCGAGCAAGCGCAGGGTGGGCCCGACCACCGCGCCGCCCTTCAGCACCAGCACCGCGGTGGCGAGAGCGAGCATCAGCCCGGTGGTGGCGCCGACCGCGCACCCGAGCGCGACCCGGTCGAGGCGCGGGAAGAACTCCGCGACCTTCGGCTCCAGGATCTTCTCGGTGACCTCCTCGTGGTACTCGGCCTCGGTGTTGACCTCCCAGAGGTCGTGCGTCTCCCGCAGGATCAGGTTGCGGACCGCCAGCATGCCGGTGAGCATGGCGTGATCCTGGTTGTTGTAGCGGTGCAGACCGTTGCGGCCGATGGTCTGGAGGTTCTCGAGGCCGTCCACGAACCCGCGGACCTTCGCCATGTGGTCCCGGTAGGTGGCGTCGTAGATCGGGTAGGCCTTCGGCACGCGGAACACGCACCCGTCCTGGATCTCGGCCCGGGTGGCCAGGCCGATCGCCTCGAGCTCCCGCCCGGCCAGCGCGAGCAGCTCGGCGTCCGGGGTATTCCACAGCTCGTCGCCCTCGGTGCAGAAGTACTCGAGGCCGAGGCTGCTCCGGGTCGGATCCGGCACCATGTCCGGGCTCCAGTTGGCGAAGTTCTGGATGCGCCCCACCCGCACGTCCGAGGAGTGCACGTAGATCCAGTTGTCGGGGAAGAGGTCGCGCTTCTTGACGATCAGGCAGACCGTCAGGAAGTCGCGATAGCCGAGCCGGTGCGCCGCGTCGACCACGTCCGGGGGCGCGGGCGGCGAGAGCTTCAGCACGAGCTCGGACACTGGCATGCTCGAGATGAAGTCGGACCCCCGGAGGGTCTCCTCCCGTCCCTCGGCGGCCACCACCACCGCGTCGACGCGGCGCCCGGTCCGCTCGATGCGGACGACGTCACGCTGGAGGCGCACCGATCCGCCCTTCTCCTCGACCTCGGCGGCCACCGCCTCCCACATCATGCCCGGCCCCAGACGGGGATAGTCGAACTCCTCGATCAGGGTCTTGATGGTGTGCTTCGGCTTCACGAACATCGTCATGAGCACGGTCCGGAGCGACAGGTCCTTGATCCGCTGCGCCGCCCACTCGGCCCGGAGCTCGGAGCAGGGGATGCCCCAGACCTTCTCGGTGTACGTCTTGAAGAAGATGCTGAAGAGCCGCTGGCCGAAGCGGTTGGTCACCCACTGCTCGAAGGTGTCCTCGCGCCGGTGTGGGAAGAGCTGCCAGCGCAGGTAGCTCAGTACCACGAGCACCGCCTGCCAGAGACCCAGGCCGAGCAGGGCGTTGAGCGGCTTCAGCGGATAGTAGAAGAAGCGCCCGTTGTAGAAGATGCGCGAGAGGCGGGGGCGACGCAGGAACTCGCCGCCCAGCACCTCCTGCCACATCTTCTTCACCTCGTCGACCTTGGTGAAGAAGCGGTGGCCGCCCATGTCGAAGCGGTAGCCCTTGTAGTTCGCGGTGCAGGCGAGCCCGCCGACGATCGCCCCCTTCTCGACCACCACCGGCTGCCGGCCGAACTTGGTGAGCTCCCGGTCGGCGGTGAGGCCGGCCGGGCCGGCCCCGATGACCACGACACGTGAATCGCGCTCGTCTGGCGATGGCATCTGGGTTCCTTTGGACGACATGATGTTGGAGCGGGTCATGCGACACCCTCGAACAGATCTCCCTCGAGCCGCGGCGCGTCCGGGGCCGGACAGGCGCGCAGGTACAGCTCGGTCCTTCCGAGCAGGCGAGAGACCGGCCCGATCAGCCGTCGCGTCAGGCTCGAGGGCCCGATCTGGCTCGCGTGGCAGAGCGCGGCGGCGTGCTTGCGCGCCAGCGCCTGGCGGGACAGATGGATCCGGGCGTGGATCGGGAAGCGCATGCGGGCCACGCTGGCCAGGTCCACGTCGCCGTTCAGCCCCGTCCGGCTCGGATCGCGACCCAGGGCCCGGAGCAGACCGACGCGAAGCCTCAGGACGCCGCGGGGAGGGATCCAGAAGTAGAGCTTCTGGGGCGCGAACGGCGTGCCGACGCCGGGGAACTGGTCGGGGTCGCCGGCCATGTGGAAGGCGCGGACGGTCGCGTGGTGGATCGCGATGTGGTCGGGGTGGTGATAGCCGCCGATCGGGTCGAACGTGATGAGGACCTGGGGCCGCTCGGTGCGGATCACCGCGACCACCTCGCGGGTCACGTCCTCGAGGGGCGCCGCCATCAGGGCCCGCGGGTGCCGGTTCTCGGGCCAGCCGGGCATCCCCGAGTCCCGGTAGCCGAGGAACTTCACCGCGTCCAGCCTCAACGCCTTGGCCGCGGACATGAGCTCGGCCCACCGCCGGCCGCCCTGCTCCTCCGGCTCGGGCGAGCCGGCCTCGCCGCGGGTGGCGCAGGCGTACACGACGCGCACGCCCTCGGCGGCGTAGCGCGCGAGGGTCCCGCCCGGGCCGAAGGTCTCGTCGTCGGGGTGGGCGCCGACGAACACGAGGACGCGCCGGCTCATGCCCGCCGCCTCCGATAGACGGCCAGGGTCTGACGCGCGACGTCGCTCCAGTCGTGCTCGCGACCGATCCGGCGCGAGGCCCGCCGACCCATCTCGGCGAGGGCGTCGGGATCGGCGAGGGCCTGCCGGATGGCTCCGGCCAGCGCCTCGGGGGAGCGCGGCGGCACGACGAAACCGCACCGCTCCGGCTCGACGAACTCCGGGAGGCCGCCCACGCGCGTCACCACCGCGGCGCGGCCGAACGCCTGGGCCTGGGCCACCACCCCGCTCGCCGCGATGTCGACGTAGGGCGCGACCAGCGCGTCCGCCGCCGCGAAGTAGAGCGGGACCTCGTCCTGCGGAATGAACGAATCGTGC
>DATFAJ010000208.1:0-5879 GCA_035254745.1 Candidatus Methylomirabilota bacterium
CGAAGCACGCCTGGCTCACCCCGCCCGCGGGCCCCGAGAAGATGGTCTTGATCGGCAGCCGGCGCGCGGTGTCGGTGGTCATCATGCCGCCGCTCGAGGCCACCGTGAGCACGCCGTGGAGATAGCCGGTGGCGAGCAGGCGCTCCTCGAGGGAGGTGAGGTAGCCCTCCATCAGCGGCTGCAGATAGGCGTTCAGCACGGTCGTGGAGAAGCGCTCGAACTCGCGGTACTCCGCCACCACGTCCGCCGAGCAGGAGACGGGCAGGCCGGGGGCGCGGCCCTTCACCGCGTCGGCCACCGCGTGCTCGTGCGCGGGGTTGAGGTAGGCGTGCAGCAGGCAGACCGCCACCGCCTCGGCGGGCGCGGCCAGCGCCGCGTCGAGCGCGCGCTCGATCGACGCGGGGTCGAGCGGCACCAGCACCGCGCCGTCCGGGCCCAGGCGCTCGGTCACCTCGAAGCGGTCCTTGCGCTCCACCACCGGCTTGGGGCGCACGAAGGTCGGGATGAACAGCGCGGGGATGTTCCGCTTGGTGCGGCCGATCTCGATCAGGTCGCGGAACCCGGCGGTGGTCAGCAGCGCGACCCGCGCCCCGCGCCGCTCGAGCACCGCGTTGGTGCCGACGGTGGTGCCGTGCACCAGGCGGCGCACGTCGGCGCTCGCGATCGTGAGCGCCTCGAGGCCGGCCAGGACCGCGGCGGCCTCGTTGCGCGGTCGCGAGGGTACCTTGGTCACGACCACGCGCCCGGTCTCCACGTCCACCGCGGTGAGATCGGTGAAGGTGCCGCCCACGTCGATGCCGACGATGTACACGGCTAGAGCCCCGCCTGGTCGAGCACGAGCTGCGCGGCGGTCACCAGCGAGGGCGCGCGGTCGGCGATGTGGGCCATCCGCGGATCGGTCGACTCGCCCCGCACCCACCGGCGGTGGAGCTGAACCACGACCACCACCGTCTTCCAGAGCGCGAAGGCCTCCCACCAGCGGGCGGCCGCCGGGTCGGTGCCGGTGAGCGCGGCGTAGCGCGCGGTGATCTCGGCGCGCGTGGGCAGGCCCATCCGGGCCAGGCCGGGGCGCGTGCCGCGCTGGGTGGCTTCCGTGTCGGTCGCGTCGGGCCAGTAGTTGAGCAGCGTGCCGAGGTCCACGAGCGGATCACCCAGCGTGGTCATGTCCCAGTCGAAGATGGCGCTCACGCGGTCGGGGTTCTCCGGGGCGAACTGGCAGTTGTCGAGCTTGAGGTCGTTGTGGACGATCGAGGCCCGGCCGGGCGCGGGCTTGCCGCGCGCGAGCCGCTCGTGGATGCGCTCCATGGTGGAGTCGGCGCCCTCGGGCCGGGCGAGCGCCCAGCGCTTGGCCCAGCCGTCGAGCTGGCGATCCACGAAGCCGTCGGGGCGTCCCAGATCGCCGAGCCCGCACGCGGCGGGATCGAGGGCGTGCAGCTCGGCCATCGCCTCGACGAGGGCGAAGGCGACGCGGCGGCCGACGTCCGGATGCGCGCGCAGGGCCGGCGGCATGCTGTCGCGGATGACCTCGCCCCGGCGCCGCTCCATGAGGAAGAAGTCGGCGCCCAGCACGGTGCGGTCGTCGCAGAAGAGATAGCCGCGCGGCGCCCGGTCGAAGTGGCGCCAGAGCCGGGAGAGCACCCGGAACTCGCGCTTCATGTCGTGCGCGCCCGGCGCGATCTCGCCGAACGGGGGCCGGCGCAGGACGAGCTCGGTGGCGCCGACGCGGAGGAGGTAGGTGAGGTTGGCGGACCCGTTCGGGAACTGCAGCACCTCGATCGGGCCGCGCGCCTCGGGCAGCACCTCGCCGAGCCGCGGCCGCAGCCACGCCTCCAGCGCGGCCCAGTCGAGCGCCTCGCCGGCCCGGACCGGGGCGATCTCGGCGGGCGCGTCGGGGACGGGGGCCTCCGGAGCGGGCGCGCCCTGGGTGGCCGGGGCGCGCGGGGAGGGGACGGTCAGGCCGCGCCTCCGTGGATTCCGAGCACCGCGCCGGTGGTGAAGCTCGAGGCGGCGGAGGCGAAGTAGAGCGCCGCGCCGACGATCTCCTCGGGCTCACCCCCGCGGCCGAGCGCCATGGTCTCCTTGGCGCGCGCGCGGAAGGCCGCGAGGTCCCACGCCTTCGAGATGTCGGTGAGGAAGGGGCCGGGCATGATGCAGTTCACCCGCACGGTGGGACCGAACGCGCGCGCGAAGCCCTCGGTCATCGCGTTGACCGCGGCCTTGGCCGCCGCGTAGGGGATGACGTTGGCGGTGGGCCGCACCGCCGCGGTGCTCGACACCATGATGATGGAGCCACCCGCGCCGGCCGCCATCCGCGAGCCCACCAGGGCGGTGAGGCGGAACGGGCCCTTCAGGTTCACGTCGAGGACCTTGTCCCAGAGATCCTCGGTGACGTTCTCGATGCGATCGTAGAGCGGGGACATGCCCGCGTTGTTCACGAGCACGTCCACGCGCCCGAACTCGGCATAGGCGCGGTCGGCGAGGGCCTCGACCTGACCCCAGTGGCCCACGTGGCAGGCCACCGGCAGGGCGCGGCGGCCGGTCGCCTTGCGGACCTCCTCGGCGGTCGCCTCGCAGGAGGCGAGCTTGCGGCTGGCGATGACCACGTCCGCGCCGGCCTCCGCGAAGGCCAGCACCATCGCGCGCCCGAGGCCACGGCTGCCGCCGGTGACCAGGGCGACCTTGCCGCCGAGGTCGAAGAGGCGGCTCAGCATTCGAGCCGCTCGGCCAGCTCCACGAAATCGCCGGCCACCACGTCGAACGGCTGCGCGGTGTCGGGCTCGTCGGCCGAGCGGCCGGGGCCGTGCTCGAGCGGACGCGGCACGTACGCGGTCCGCAGCCCGCAGCGGGCGGCGGCCGCGAGGTCGCCCGGGTGGGCCGCGACCATCAGGCACTGTTCCGGCCGGAGGCCGAGCGCCTCGGCCGAGCGCAGGTAGGCCTCGGGCGTGGGCTTGTAGGCGCGCGCGACCTCCGCGCCCAGGATGGTGTCCCAGGGCAGGCTGGCCCGCTTGGCCATGTTCACCATGAGCGCGATGTTGCCGTTGGAGAGGGTGGCCAGGATGTAGCGGCGCTTGAGACGGGTCAGGCCCGCCACCGCGTCGGGCCACGGGTCGAGCCGGTGCCAGGCCCGGTTGAGGTCGTCGATCTCGGCGGGCGAGAGCCCCGCCACCCCGAAGTCGCGGAGCAGGCGGACCAGGCTCTCGCGATGGAGATCGTCGAGCCGCACCCAGGGGCGCCGGCCGCTGCGGACCTCCTCCATCGCGGGCTGGTAGAGGCCGCGCCAGGCGTCGGCGAACTTCGCCCAGTCCACCGAGAGCTTGCGCGGGGTTCCGAAGGCCTGGCCCTCGCGGATGATGCTGCTCCGCCAGTCGACCACGGTGCCGAAGACGTCGAAGGTGAGCGCGCTGATCGAGGCCGGGTCCATGCGGTCGGGCTCCTCCGCGGGAATGCTACGACGGCGGCCCGGGGGAAGGCAAGCCGCGGGCCGCGCCGCTCACGTGGTACTGTCGGCCGCGGAGCAGTGACTTCAACCGACGGAGGCGACCATGCTCGCGATGTGGGTGAAGGTCCGGATCAAGCCGGAGCTGCGGGAGAAGTTCCTCAAGGCCATCGAGGCCGACGCGCTGGGGTCCGAGCGGGACGAGCCGGGCTGCCTGCGCTTCAACGTGCTGCAGGACGAGAAGGACGGGAACGTCTACTACTTCTACGAGGTCTACAAGGACCAGGCGGCGCTCGAAGCCCATCGCAACACGCCGCACTACGCGATCTGGCGCGGGGTGGCCGACGTGCTGGACGGGCCGACCGAGCCCACCCGCTGCCAGACGGTGTTCCCGGCGGCCCGCCCCTACTGGGGGAAGGGGTAGCCGCTAGCGCTGGCCCAGCGCGCGGTTGGCGACCTCCACCGTCTTCTTCTCCACGTCGAAGCGGTGGGTCTCCTTGGTCTCGACGTCTCCGCCGGTGACCCGGATGAAGAAGGTGTCGTCGCCGAACTCGATCGAGTGGATGTCGCCGACCGCGAAGGCCGCCGCGTGCCCGGGCTCGTTCATGAACTCGCGCTGGAGCGTGAGCTCGGCGTAGCCGGGGCGGGTGCCGTCGTCGAGGCGACGCCAGCGCCGCATGCGCGTCGGGTTCTGGTAGTTGCCGTAGACCACCCAGCACGGCCCGTGGTCGTGCACCGAGGACTTGCCGCCCTTGGCCCGGCCGTGCACCAGCACGTGCACGTCGGTCTCCGGATCGTGGCCGATGGTCGCCCGCTCGACGTGAGGCACCGGGTCGCCCAGGTGCTTCTTGAGCAGCTCCGGGTTGTGGAGGAGCTTCTCCAGGTGGTCCCGGATCTCGGCGAGCCCGGCCGGGATGCCCTTGGTCTTGATGATGCCGCGGGTGTCGGCGAGGAACTGATCGAGCGAGTACGTGGTCTCCATGGGGTGGACCCCTCCTTTCCAGAGGCCCCGATCATAGCAGAAGTGCCGGGGGCGCCGCGGCACCCCGAGGC
Source organism: Candidatus Methylomirabilota bacterium (assembly GCA_035254745.1). GTDB lineage: Bacteria > Methylomirabilota > Methylomirabilia > Rokubacteriales > CSP1-6 > CAMLFJ01. The sequence continues at coordinate 4,490 of DATFAJ010000208.1, forward strand.
GACGGGACCGCGTGGTGTAGACTAGGCTCCCGTGTCCGACTCGACCGCCCGATCCGCCCTCCGCAGCGACGTCCGTGTCATCGGGGTCATCGGCGCCGCACACTTCTTCAGCCACTTCTTCCAGCTGGTGCTGCCCCCGCTCTTCCCGCTGCTGAAGACGGTGTTCGGCGTGACCTACGTGGCGCTCGGGCTCACGATGAGCGTGTTCTTCGGCGCCTCCGGCCTCGGCCAGAGCCTCTCCGGCTTCCTGGTCGACCGGGTCGGCGCGCACCGGGTGCTGATGGGGGGAATGGCCCTCTTCGCCGGCTCCATTGCGCTGGCCGGCCTGGTGCCCTCGTACTGGCTGCTGCTGCCGGTCGCGCTGCTGGCCGGCCTCGGCAACAGCGTGTTCCATCCGGCCGACTACTCGATCCTGAACGCGCTGGTCCATCCGCGGCGGATCGGGCGCGGCTACAGCGTGCACGCGATCTCGGGCAACCTGGGCTGGGCGGTGGCGCCGACCGTGGTCTTCGCCCTCACCGCGAGCTTCGGCTGGCGCCCGGCTCTGGTCACGGTGGGCGGGATCGGGCTGGTGATGGTGGCGGTGCTGGCCACCCAGGGCGCCGCCTTCGCGACCGCGCGGGGCGGCGCGCGAGGCAGGAAGGCGACCGACGTGCGCCTGCTGTTCACCGCGCCGATCCTGGCCGCCTTCGCGTACTTCGCGCTGATCGCGACCGCGCTGATCGGCGTGCAGACCTTCGGGGTGACCGGGCTCATGCGGGTGTACGAGACGCCGTTGGCGCAGGCCACCGCGGCGCTGACCGCGTTCCTGCTCGGGAGCGCCACCGGGATCCTGGCCGGCGGCTTCCTCGCCGATCGCACCCAGCGGCACGACGTGATCGCGGTGAGCGGCCTGATCGGGACGGCGGCCCTCATGATGGTGCTGGCCACCGGAAGCGTGGCGATCCCGCTGCTGCCGGTGGTCCTCGCGGTCGCGGGCTTCTGCCAGGGCGTCACCGGGCCCTCGCGGGACATGCTGGTGCGCGCGGCCACGCCGCCCGGTGCCTCCGGCCGCGTCTTCGGCTTCGTCTACTCGGGCCTCGACCTGGGCTCCTGCCTGGTGCCGCTCGCCTTCGGCTGGATCCTCGACCACGGCGACCCGCGCGTGCTGTTCCTCGCGGTCGGCGTGCTGATGCTCTGCACAATCGGGACCGTCGTCCAGGTCCGCCGCAGCGCGCAGCCGGCGGCGGCCGTCGTCGTGCCCTAGGCTCGCTCCGCTACTCGGTCGCGCGCGCCTCGGCGCGCGAGGCGCCCGGGTCCCGTCTCGATGTTGATTCCGTGCGCGTGCTCGACCGGTTCGGGAGGGTGACCGGGCGGGTGGCGCCGGGGTGGCCGTCCGCTCCGGGTGGAG
>DATFAJ010000209.1:0-5156 GCA_035254745.1 Candidatus Methylomirabilota bacterium
TACTGACCTCGGCCCATGGGGTAGAACTCGGGGTTGGGGCGCATGCCGGCCAGGTTCGCCATCCGGGTCGAGAGGTTGAAGAACGCGGCGACCGCGCCGATGTCCCAGAGGTCGGAGTCGCTGAAGCCGTGCCCGCGCATCGCCTCGAGATCGGCCGCCTCGATGGCCGCGGAGCTGGTCGTCACCTTGATCGCGAAGTCGAGCATGGCCCGCTCGCGCGGGCTGAGGTCGGCGTGCCGGTAGTTCGCGGTGACCTGGTCGGCGAGCTGGGGCTTCTTGCTCAGGATACGGAGCGCCGCTCCGTGGGCCACCGTTCAGTAGGTGCACGCGTTGACGGCGCTGACCGCGACCACGATCATCTCGCGCTCCGCGCGAGACAGGCCGGACTCGCCCCGCATCAGCGCGTCGTAGTACTGGAAGAACGCGCGGAACTGATCCGGCTTCCAGGCGTAGGCCAGGAACACGTTGGGCACGAACCCGGTCTTCTTGGCGGTGGCCTCGATGAGCTGCCGCATGTCGTCGGGCAGGGTGGCCGGGTCGGGCACCGGGAAGCGGCTGATCGGCGCGGCGGTCATCGCGCGTTCTCGACCGCGGCGGCGACCTGCGCGTACTCGATGGTGGGGCGCACCCCGTAGAGGGAGGTCACGCCGGCGACGAGCTGGTCGGTGAAGAAGGCGCGCGCGGTCGCCTCCGAGTCCCACAGGTAGCAGTTCGTGGCTTCGCGCTTCTCCGGCTGCACCGTGAAGATCTTGTGGCGGAGCCCCGGCATGCCCTCGAACTTGGCCCGCGCGCCGTCGGCGATCTTGCGCACGCGCGTCTCGTCGAACTCGCTGCCGTAGCGGAACGTGACGAACACTGCGATCATGGTGATCTCCTTTTGCGCGCCGGTGGCTCTCGCGCCGATGGTGACACGCGGGGGCGCCCATCTCAAGCGGCCGGCACCGGGCGGGGTTGACGCCCGGTCCCGCCTGCGCCTAAGGTCGTCGAGTGAGAAACCCCGGCCTCATCGCGGTGGTGATCCTGGCGCTGGGCCTGGGCGGCGCGCTCTGGATCTACGTGGCCGCCGCGCTCGCCCCCGGCGACGCCTCGGGGGAGGATCCCACCGACTCCAAGCAGTACCAGCGGCAGATGGAGCTCTACGGCGGGAAGGCCAACGTGCTGGCCGCGGAGCTCATGCGCTGGCTCGGTAGCCTGTGGCACGGCCGGCGGCTCGCGCTCACGGTGGCGTGCGCCACCGTCGTGGTCGCGGGCGGCGTCTGGCTCCTCGCGGATCCGATGCCGGCGAACGGCGCCGCGCGCCCGTCGCGGGACGGCCGATGACGAAGCGGGTGCGGTACTTCACGGGGCAGCTCCTCTCGGCCGCCGACCTGCAGGCCGAGCAGGACTACACGCGCGACCGCCTGCGCCGGCACAACCGGTGGCTCCACGGCTGGGGCGTGGTCGGCGGGCTCGCGGTCTCGGTGAGCCGGGACGAGGTCGTGGTGGCGCCGGGGCTCGCGATCGACGGGCTCGGCAACGAGATCGAGGTCTGCGAGCCCGCGCACCGGGCGCTGCCCACCTCGTCGAGGCCGTGCTACCTGACGGTGGTCTTCGCCGAGCGCGAGACGGACCCGGTCGGCGATCCGCCCGTCTTCAGCCGGGTCGAGGAGGGGTGGGCGCTCGCCTACGAGGACAGGGCCCCGGCGCGCACGCCCCCCGGGCCCGCCCGGATCGCGCTCGCGCGGCTCCTGCCCGCGCGTCGCGGGTGGCGGGTGGACCCGCGGTACCGGGCCCGCCGCGTGCGAGCGTCGCGCGCCTCGTCCCCCTGACCGGCGGGCGGGGGATCGGGCATGCTCGAGCTGGTCGCGCGGATGGTCGACATCACGACGCTGCAGGTGGACGCCATCGTCAACGCGGCGAACGAGATGCTCGCGGCGGGCGGCGGCGTGTGCGGCGCCATCCACGCCAAGGCGGGTCCGGAGCTGGCCGCCGCGTGCGCCGCGGCGGGCGGCTGTCCCACCGGCGAAGCGCGCATCACCCCCGGCTTTCGCCTCCCGGCCCGGTACGTCATCCACGCGGTGGGCCCCTACTGGCGGGGCGGCACCGCGGGCGAGCCCGAGCTGCTCGCGTCGGCCTATCGCGCGTCGATTCGCCTCGCCCAGGAGCACGAGGTCCGGAGCGTGGCGTTCCCGGCGATCAGCACCGGGATCTTCGGCTACCCGCTCCGCCCGGCGACCCACATCGCGGTCGAGGCGGTGCGGGAGGCGACGGCCAGGCCCGGGACCATCCGCCAGGTGATCTTCGCGTGCTGGAACGGCGACGTCTTCACGGCCTATCGCGACGAGGGCGTTCCCGGCCAGCCTTGAGCTCGGCCATCTCACGGAAGATCCCCCGCACGCGCTCGACGTGACGCGCGAGGTCGTGCCGATCCGCCACCCGCCGCCGCGCCTCCGCGGGCAGGGAGTGGGTGGGGAAGGCCTCGCGACGGGCGACGCGGCGCAGCTCTTCGTGGAGCGCGGTCTCGTCCCCGTTGGGAAAGAGCAGCCCGCTCGTGCCGCGCTCGACCGTCTCGCCGAAGCCGCCGAGCTCGCTCGCGATCACCGGGACGTCCCGGACGATGGCCTCGAGCGCGACGAAGCCGAGCGGCTCCGCCCAGAGAGACGGCGCGACCAGGGCCCACGCGTCCACGAGCTGGGCTTCGAGCGCGGCCGGTTCGAGCCAGTCCAGCATCGTGACCGCGTCGCCGAGCGCCAGCGCTCCGATGAGGCTCGCGATGGCCGGAGCGTCGGGGCCGCGGCCGATGATGCGCAGCCGCGCGGACGGCATGTCCCGGTGGAGGCGCGCGAAGGCCCGCAGCAGCAGGGGGCCGCCCTTTTCCGGCTGCAGTCGCCCGCAGAAGACGAACGTCGGCGCGTCGGCGGGACGACGTCGAAACGAGGGGCTGGGCGCGGGAATCGGCAGCGGCACGTGCTCGGCCTGGACCCCGTTGCGCGCGAGCTCGTCCCGCATCCACCGGCTGCCGACCACGATCCGGTCTGCGGAGCGTAGCCCCGCGCGGATGAGCGCGTAGCGAGCCTGGTCCCGCAGCCAGTGGGGCAAGGTGAGGCAGCCTCCCCGCCAGCACACGGCGCCGGCACGGACCTGGCATCGCTGCCCGTCGGGGAGCAGCTTGCAGCCGGTCGGGCAGACCACCTTGTAGTCGTGCAGGCTGAGGACGGTGGGCACGGCGCGCAGCGGGCGCAGGATCGCGGGCGAGAGGTTCGAGGCGAAGGTGTTCACCAGCGCCACCTCGGGGCGGAACACCCGGAGGGCCCGGCACACCTGCGCGACCGCGAACGGGTTCACGACTTGCAGGAGGGCCTGGCCCGCCTGCCGCTCCGTACCCCACGCGCGGAACTCGGCGAGGCCGTCGCCGGCCGAGCCGACGGTGCTCGTGAGCAGGCGGACCTCGTCGCCGGCCTCCGTGAGGCCGGCGCGGAGCCACGCGGTGTAGGCCTCCACGCCGCCGCGCTTGCGCACCCAGTCGGTCACGAGCAGGACCCGCATCGCCCGGGCGCTCAGTCGATCGACTCGACGGGAACGCGCCGGCCGGTGCGGGCGGCCTGCTCGGCGGCCAGCACCACCGCGAGCGAGCGCGCGCCGTCCTCGATGCTGGCCACGGGCCCGGGCCCGCCGCGGAGACGATCCACGAACGCGGCGAGCGAGAGCCGGAAGGACGGCTCGTACGACGGCCGGGCGAGGCGCCGCACCGCGAGGGAGGCGAGCGCGGCGCCGGGGCGCACCCACGACGCCCTCATGCCGTAGCCGAAGCGCCGGGCCACCCGGAGATCGAGCCGGCTCCGGTAGCGGTCGACCCGGAGCGTCCCGCGATCGCCGATCAGCTCGAGGTAGTCCGCGGGCCCGGTCCGGAAGCTGAAGTAGGCCTGGACGTCGCAGCCGCTCCGCAGGGTCAAGGTTAGCCGGGCCACGTCCTGCTCGGTCTCGAGGGAGCCGATACGGGCCTCGTCGACGCCGATCACCTCGTCCGAGAGCATCCACCGCAGCGAGTCGACGTGGTGGGAGGCCAGATCGAGCAGGACGCCGCCGCCGGTCTCCCGCCGGCTCTTCCACGCCGGCATCCGTCCGGCCGCGACCGGCTCGCAGAACGCGGTCTGCACCGCGCGCAGGACGCCGAGCCGGCCGGCGCGAACCAGATCGGCCGCGCGGCGGTGCAGGGGATGGGCGCGGAAGTTGAATCCGACCGCCCCGACCACCGCCGCTTCCCGAACGGCCGCGAGCACGCGTCGCGCCTCGCTGGCCTCGAGGGCGAGCGGCTTCTCGATGTAGACGTGCTTTCCGGCACGCGCGGCGGCCACCGCCAGGGCCGCGTGCGAGGGTGTGGCGGAGGTGATGATCACCGCGTCCACGTCGGCGCGGGCGATCGCGTCGTCCGCTCGCTCGTGCACCGGGCCCTTCGTGATCCGCTGGGCCCGGGCCCGCGCGGCCGGGTCCGGGTCCGCGGCGGCCACGAGCCGGGCTCCCGGCAGGCGGGCCAGGATCGGCAGGTGGGCCCAGCACGCGAGCGTGCCGCAGCCGAGCACCGCGACGCCGACGGGAGCCCGGCGCGCTTCAGTGCTTGCGGCTCGCGTAGGCGACCTTGTGCAGCTCGATCTCGGTCATTCGCGCCTCAGCGGAGGCGGGCGCGGCTCCCGCGTACGCCACCGCTTCCCCGACCGCCCGGAGCACCGCGCCCGCGACGATCATCGGCCTCGTGCCCAGCGGCAGGCGCCGCGCGCGGCCGATCCGACGCGCGGGCTCCCGCAGGCGGGCCACCAGCACGAGCGCGATGAGGGGCGAGCCGAGGATGTAGAGCAGCCGCCGCCACCACGGCCACCGCGCAGCGCGCAGGGAGCCGAGGATGAACCCGGCCAGCAGCTTCTCGTGGACGTAGGGCCCCAGGCGTCCCACGTTGAGGTGCGCGATGCGCGCGCCGGGTTCGAAGTAGGCGCGATGGCCGCGGCGGCGGAGCGTCGGCCCCAGCACCTCCGAATAGGTGTCGAGCGCGGCCTCGAGCTCGGCGCCGAGCTCGAGGAGGACGTGGCGCCGGTAGGCGGCGTTGTAGATCAGCGCCTCGGGTATCTCACCCTGCGCTCGTCCCTCGCCCCAGCGCCCGTAGTCGGACACGTAGGCGGCCCAGC
>DATFAJ010000210.1:0-2476 GCA_035254745.1 Candidatus Methylomirabilota bacterium
AGTCCTTCCGGCCCTCGTTCCAGCGGCCCTGCTCCACGCAGTACACCGCGATGTTCCGGGGCCCGCTGAGCGGCGGAAGCAAGAGGTCCTCCCGCAGGACCCGGTTCTGCTTGCCGCCGACCAGGATCTCGCCGGCCAGCAGCAGCACGTGCGTCTTGCCGCGGTTCTCCGCGATCAGCTCGGGCACGCTGGCCTGGGCGCGCTCCGTCACCGTGAGGGCGCCCTGGGCCCGGGCTTCGTCGAACGTGGCGATCTCGAGCGGCGGGGCGCCCTTCGGCGACCCGCCGAGGAGCCACAGCGCCGCGAGGGCACCGTGCGTGGCCGCCGGGCCGAGCGCCACCTGGCCGAGGGCTCGCCCGAGCTCGGGGCTGGTCTGGCCGGGTAGCCCGGGATCGGCCGAGCTCCCAACGTCCGGCAGGATGCGGATGCGGTCGGCCAGGGCCGGCCCGGGCGAGACCGCGGCGGCCCCGGCTGCGGCCAGGAGCTTCAGAAACGAGCGTCGGAATGCGTTCATGTCGTCCTCCGTGCCCGCGAAGCGGGGGATTTGCCCGCTTAGACCGGGCCCGGGGCCGGAAGTTCCACGTATACTGACGAGCGACGCATCGACAGGTCTCCGAGGAGGGACGCGATGAAGCGGACCTTGATAGCGATCATCCTGGTGGCGCTGGCGCTGTCTCCGCTGCTCTCCGTCACCGAGGCCTGGGCCCGGGCGGGCGGCGGCAGCTCGAGCGGCAGCCGTGGCTCGCGCAGCTACTCATCACCGTCCCGGCCGCCGTCCTCGAGCCCGTCCTCTCCGAGCCAGCCCGCGGCGCCCGCGTATCAGCCGCCCGCCCCCACGCGACCGGGCTGGGGCGGCATGCTCGGCGGCCTCGTGCTGGGAGGTCTCCTCGGCGGGCTGCTTTTCGGTCAAGCGCGCGGAGGCGGCATCGGCCTGCTCGAGATCCTGATCATCGGCGGGCTCGCCTGGTTCGCCTTCTCCTACATGCGGCGGCAGCAGGCGGCCGCTCCGTCCGGCTACGCGACGCCGTCCGGCTACGGGTCCGCCCCGGCGTCCCGCTACGAGGCCTCCGCGGGCGGGGCGGCCACGATGGAGGCCCCGGCCGGCCCGTCCGATCTCGAGCGCGGCCTCGGCCACATCCGGCAGATGGATCCGGGCTTCGATCCCCGCGCCTTCGCGGAGACCGCCTCGGACGTGTTCTTCAAGGTGCAGGGCGCGTGGACGGCGCGGAGCATGGCGGGAGCGTCGTCGCTGCTCACCCCCGAGATGGCGACCGTGCTCCAGCGCGACTGCGATCGCCTGAAGGCCGAGCGCAAGGTCAACCGGCTCGAGAACATCGCAGTCCGCGCCGCCCTGGTCACCGAGGCCTGGCAGGAGAGCGGCCAGGACTTCGTCACCGTCCATTTCCAGGCGAGCTTGCTCGACTACACCACCGACGAGAGCGGCGCGCAGGTGCTCGAGGGCAGCCGGACCGAGCCGGTGAAGTTCGAGGAGTACTGGACCTTCGCGCGACCGGTCGGACCCGGCGCCTTTCGCCTGAGCGCCATCCAGCAGGCCTGACCGGCGGAGCGGCCGCGGCCCGGCCGCGTCAGCGCCCGACGAGCTGCATCGTCTCCTCGAGCGCGCCGCAGGCCCACGGGCTGACCGCGGCGGCCGGCCACTAGGACCCGAGAAGCACCGCGACCGCCTCCGGCGCGGTCCCCGGGAGCCCGATGAAGATCGGGAACGAGAGCACGCCTCCGGGGTCGAGCCGGCCTAGAAGGCCGCGGACATGCCTCCGTCGAAATTCACCGCGGTGCCGGTGACATAGGCCGCGCGGGCCGAGCAGAGGAAGGCGACCAGGTCCGCGAACTCCTCGGCCTCGCCCACCCGGCCGACCGGCACCCGCTTGGCGACCTCGCGGTAGTAGCCCTCCAGGTCACCCTTGGCCCGCCGCTCCCACTGGGCGCTCTTCACCAGCCCCAGGCAGACCGTGTTCACCAGGATGTGATCGGGGGCGTACTCGTTGGCGAGCGACTTGGTCAGGTTGATACCGGCCGCGCGGGTCACGCTGGTGGGCAGGGCGCGGGCCGCCGGAACCTTTCCGCCCACCGTGGTCACGTTGACGATCCGGCCGCCCCCGCGCTTCTTCATCTGGGGGATGACGAGTCGGCAGAAGCGCACCGCGGCCATGAGCTTGACCTCGATGTCGGCCGCCCACGTGGCGTCGTCCACCTTCTCGAACGGCCCGGCGGACGACGTACCCGCGTTGTTGACCAGGATGTCCACGCCCCCGTGCGCGGCGAGCGTCGCGTTGACCACCGCCTCGACGTCGCCGGGCCGGGTGACGTCCGCGACCTGGGCCAGCACCTGGACGCCGGTCTGCTTCCGGATGGCCTCGGCCGCGCGCTCCAGCACGTCCTTGCGCCGCGCGCAGATCACCACGTGACAGCCCTCCTGGGCGAAGCGCATGGCGGTGGCGCGCCCGAGCCCCTCGCT
>DATFAJ010000211.1:0-9750 GCA_035254745.1 Candidatus Methylomirabilota bacterium
CCACCCGGTGGGGGCTATGGTTTCGCGAGACGGGCTGTCACTTGGCACGCACAACTTGCATCGGCCATGCCAAGGAAACGGCACGGAAGGCGCAGCGCAAACACCCCACGACGTCCCGAGGCCTTGCTAGAATTAGCCGCCATGTCACCCGGATCCGCCGCACCCCTGGTGGGGATCATCATGGGCTCCAAGTCGGACTGGGAGACCATGGCCAACGCGGCCAAGGCACTCGATCAGCTCGGGATCGCCTACGAGGTCAACGTGATGTCCGCGCACCGCACCCCCGGGCTCGTCGACGAATACATCAGCGGAGCCGAGGACCGGGGGCTCGAGGTCATCATCGCGGGCGCCGGAGGCGCGGCGCACCTGGCCGGGGTCAGCGCGGCGCGCACGTTGCTGCCGGTCCTGGGTGTCCCGATCCAGTCCAAGGCGCTCAACGGGATGGATTCGCTGCTATCCACCGTGCAGATGCCGGCCGGCATTCCGGTCGGTACGCTGGCGATCGGCCAATCGGGGGCGACGAACGCCGGCCTCCTCGCCGCGGCCATCCTGGCCAACAAGCACCCGCACATCCGCGCGGCGCTCCGCAAGTACCGCGACGCCCAGACGCAGGCCCTGCTCACCCAGACCGACCCGCGCACGTGAGTTCGACCACGCACGGAGAGACGCCATGACGAACGCGAGCCCGTTCCGGACCAAGCTCGAGCACGCCGTCAACGCGCGGCACAGCCGGATGAACCCGTTCACCGAGAAGTGGGTCAACGGGGAGCTGACGCGCACCCAGCTCGGGCAGTGGGTGTGCCAGCACTACCAGTACGTCTCCCAGTTCGCGCGGTGGTGCGCCATCGTCTACGGCGGCTGCCCCGACCCGGACGCGCGGGACTTCCTGCTCGAGAACATCATCGAGGAGGAGTCCGGTACCAAGCACGTGGACCTGCTGATCCGGTTCGGGGAGGCGTGCGGCGTGGCGCGGGCCGAGGTCGAGGGCGCGCGGCAGCTCCCGAGCACGCGCGCGCTGACCGCGTGGTGCTACGAGACCGCGCGCAAGCCCTTCCACATCGCGGCGGCGGGCCTGCTGGTCGGCCTCGAGTCGCAGGTGCCCGGCATCTACAAGCGCAACCTCCCGCCGCTCAAGACCCACTACGGCTTCACCGACCACGAGGTGGAGTTCTTCGCCATCCACATCGAGGCCGACGAGGTGCACGGCGAGCGCGGGTACCAGATCGTCGAGCGTCACAGCACGAACCCGGAGAAGCAGGCCGAAGCCGTGGAGGCGGTCCGCGAGGCGACCGAGATGCGCTGGCAGTACATGACCGGGCTGCACCGGGCCTTCGTCCTCAAGGAAGACGCGTGAGCGTGGCCCGGCGGGTCGCCTCGCTGGACGAGGTGCCGGCCGGTCACCCGAAGCTGGTGGAGTTCGACGGCACCCGGATCGTCCTGGCCCGGGTCGGCGAGCTCGTCTACGCGTGCGGTGACGTGTGCGCCCATCGCGGCGGCCCTCTCAGCGGGGGCAGGCTCAACGGCGCCCGCCTCGCCTGCCCGTGGCACGGCTGGATGTACGACGTGCGCACCGGTCAGTGCGTCTTCCCGGGCCGCGGGGCCAGCGTGCCGAGCTATCCGGTCCGCCTGGAGGCCGACCAGATCCTCGTGGAGTTGCCGTGATCACGGTCAAGCGGCTCACCCTGGAGGACGCGGTGGTGCTGCTGGCCGCCGCCGAGGCCAAGGCCCGCGCGATCGGGGTGGCCGAGACGATCTGCGTCTGCGACGACGGCGGTCATCCGATCGCGCTCCACCGCATGACCGGGGCGCGGATCACCGGCGTGGAGATCGCCATCGCCAAGGCGTTCACCGCGGCCGGCCATCGGCGGGCCACGCACCGGTTCAACCAGCCCCCGACCGGCCCCGCCTTGCCCGGCAACGAGGCCTTCGGCATCCACGCCATGCACCCGGGCCGCTTCGCGGTGTTCGTGGGGGGCTTCCCGATCGAGGTCGACGGCGACGTGGTCGGCGGCATCGGCATCAGCGGGGGCAACGGGGAGCAGGACACCGCGGTGGGGACCGCCGCCCTCGAGGCGTTCGCGCGTCACCTCGCCGCGGCCGGCACCTAGCCGTCGCGTGACGTCACTCCCCGCCCCGGGGACCGACGCGGGCCACCGGGCCGCCTCGCTCGTCGAGCGGGTGGCGGTCTGGGCCGTCCCGATCGAGATCGCGTTCATCACCGCCGCGGTCTTCCTGCCCGCGCTCCGGGCCGACTGGACCGACTGGGACGATCCGATCAACTTCCTGGGTAACCCCTACTACCGGGGCCTCGGGCTGCGACAGCTCCGCTGGATGCTGACCGCGAACGTGATGGGCCACTGGATCCCGGTGACGTGGCTCACCCTGGGCGCCGACTACGCGATCTGGGGGATGAGGCCCTTCGGCTACCACCTCACCAACGTCCTGCTGCACGCGGCGAGCGGCGGTCTGTTCTATCTGGTGGCGCGCCGCCTCCTGGCCCTCGCCATGCCCTCGGCGTCCCCCCTGGGCCGGGGATGCGGCGCCGCGGCGGCCGCTCTCTTCTTCGCGGTGCATCCGCTCCGGGCCGAGTCGGTGGCGTGGATCACGGAGCGCAGAGATCTCACGTCCGGGTTGTTCTTCCTGCTCATGCTCCTCGCGTACCTCAAGGCTCACGAGCGCCCGTCCGACGTACGACGGGGCTGGCAGGTCGCGTCCGTCGTGTTCGCCGGGCTCGCGCTGGCCTCGAAGTCGATCGTGATGGGGCTCCCCCTCGCCCTGATCATCATCGACGTCTACCCGCTCCGACGCCTCGGACCGGGCGTTCGCGACTGGGTGCGCGCGCGCGCGTGGCCGGTCTGGCGCGAGAAGGTCCCGTTCGCCGTCCTCGCGGGCGGGGCCGCGGCCACCGCCTACTACGTCCAGCGCAGCACCGGCTACCTGACCGACGCCGACCCCGCCGCCCGGGTGGTGATGGTCCTCTACAACGTCTGGTTCCACGTATGGAAGACGCTCGTGCCGTTACGCCTCGGGCCGATCTACGAGCTCCCCGCGCAGCTCAGCCTGATGGATCCCCGGTACGGGTGGAGCGCGGTCGGGGCGATCGGGATCACGGTGGCGGTCTGGCTCCTGCGCCGGCGCTGGCCGGCGGGCCTCGCGGTGTGGATGTTCTACCTGGTGATGCTGGCGCCGGTGAGCGGGGTGGTCCACACCGGCAACCATCTCGGCGCCGATCGCAACACCTACGTGCCCTGCGCGGGATTCGCGCTTCTCGTCGGCGCCGCGGTGGTCGCCGGCACGGAGGCCCGGCGGCGCCGCGCCGGCCTCGGCACCGCGGTCGCGGTGGTCGTCCTCGGCCTGGCCGTTCTCTGGCTCGCCGGCCTCGCGACCGCGGCACGGATCCAGACCGCGGTCTGGCACGACCCGGAGACGCTCTGGCGCCGCGGGATCGAGGTCGATCCCGCCTGCTCCATCTGCATCCACAACCTGGCCATCATCATGCAGCGCCGCGGGGAGCCGGAGGCGAGCCTGGCGCTCTTCCGAAAAGCACTCTCCCTCCGGCCCGACCGGTCCGAGTTCCACGGCAACTACGGCCTTCTCCTGCTCCAGATGGGGCGGCGCGAGGAGGGAGAGGCCGAGCTGCGCTACCGGCTCGCCCGCAATCCGGGCGACTTCGCCACGCGCACGAACCTGGGCATCGCCCTGATCGAGGACGGGCGGCTCGCCGACGCCATCGGCCAGCTCGAGCAGGCACTGCGCGTGAAGCCCGACTCGGTGCCCGCCCTCGACGCGCTCGGCCGGGCCCTGCTCACCGACGGCCGCCTGGACCGGGCGATGGCCGCGTTCGAGCAGGCGCTCGCGGTCAACCCGACCGACCCGGTGGGGCGGCTGGGAATGGCCCGCGTCTACCTCGCCCGTGGCGACCGCGCCGCCGCCCGCGCGCAGTACGAGATCCTGCGCGAGCGCGACCCGCAGCTCGCCGGTCGAGTCGAGCAGGAGTTTCGGTAGCACCCGGCCGTTTCGGTGTAGACTTCCCAGCGAAGTGGCCACGGAAGCGATCTCGATCCAACAGCTGTCGAAGCTCTACACCACGCGGGACGGCGGCGTCGCCGCCCTCGAGCGGATCAGCTTCGCCGTGGACGAGGGCGAGTTCGTGGCGGTCGTCGGGCCCTCCGGTTGTGGTAAGTCCACCCTCCTCAAGATCCTCGCCGGCCTGCTCTCTCCCTCCGCCGGGAGCGCCTCTCTCCGCGGCACCGTCATCCAGGGCCCGCGCCGGGACATCGGCGTGGTCTTCCAGGCCCCGGTGCTCTTCCCGTGGCGCACCGTCCTCGACAACGTGCTGCTGCCCATCGACGTCCAGGGCCTCGGCCGGGAGCGCTTCATGCCCGCGGCGATGGACCTGCTCGCCCTGGTCGGCCTGCGCGAGTTCGAGCGCCGATATCCGTGGGAGCTGTCCGGGGGCATGCAGCAGCGGGTGGCGATCACCCGCGCGCTCATCCACGACCCGGCCATGCTCCTGATGGACGAGCCCTTCGGGGCGCTCGACGCCATGACCCGCGAGCACATGAACCTCGAGCTGCAGCGCATCTGGATGGAGAAGAAGAAGACCGTCTTCTTCATCACCCACTCGATCCCGGAGGCGGTCTTCCTCGCCGACCGGGTCCTGGTCATGACTCCGCGACCGGGCCGGGTCGTGGACGATCTGCGGATCAAGCTGCCGCGGCCCCGCCCGCTCGACGTCATGACCACTCCGGAGTTCGGCGAGTACACGCGACACATCCGGGGCCTCTTCAACGTGAAGGGGGGTCTCGACGCGTGAGGAGCACGAAGAACGTCGCGCTGAGCGTCCTGCTGTTCTGTGTCTCGGTCGGGGGCTGGGAGGTGCTGGTGCGCGTCTTCGAGGTGCCCGCCTTCATCCTGCCCCCGCCGTCGCAGGTCGCACTGGCCCTCTGGCGCGGCTTCAGCAGCGGGCTCTACCTCCAGCACCTCTCCCACACGCTACTCGAGACGCTCCTCGGCTTCATCGCGGGCTCGGCGCTCGGCCTGGTGCTCGGCACCGCGGTGGCCCTGAGCCGTCCGGTCGAGTTCTTCCTCTACCCGTACATCGTCATGTTCCAGTCGCTCCCCAAGGTCGCCCTGGCCCCCCTCATCGTGGTCTGGTTCGGGCTCGGCCTCACCTCCAAGGTGATCAACGCGGCCCTGATCGCCTTCTTCCCGCTCCTGGTGAATACGATGGTCGGTCTCCGCTCCGCCGACGAGGAGCGGGTGAGCTTGATGCGCTCTCTGGCCGCGAGCGAGCGCCAGATCTTCTGGATGCTGCGCCTGCCGAATTCCCTGCCCTTCGTGATGGCCGGCCTCGACGTGGCCATGATCTTCGCCCTGATCGGCGCCATCGTGGCCGAGTTCGTCGGGGCCCAGAAGGGCCTCGGCATGCTGATCCAGTCCATGAACTTCAACATGGACGTCTCCGGGCAGTTCTCCATCCTCCTGATCCTGTCGGTGGTGGGGCTGCTGCTCAACCGCGGGGTCATGATGATCCGCAAGCGCGTCCTCTTCTGGGATCCGTCCGAGAAGGAGCGCGCCGAACAGGAAAGGATCAGCGCATGATCGCTCGTCCACGTGCCCTCGGCGTCCGCCTCGTCCTCCTGGCCGCCGCCACGCTCCTCCCGTTGCTCGCCCCCGCGACCGCGCCCGCCCAGACCAAGCTCCGGGTGGGCTGGTGCGCCAAGACGGTCTCGAGCGCGGCGACCCCGTTCGCGGTCGCCACCAAGATGGGCTGGTACAAGCAGGACGGCGTCGAGGTCGAGCTCATCCCGCTCGCCGGCTCGGGTGACTGCACCAAGACCGTCGCCACCAAGGAGATCAACTTCGCGCTGCCGAGCGTGGAGCCGCTGGCCGCCGCGCGTCCCCAGGGCGTGAAGGCCAAGATCTTCTACACCGCGTACCAGGGCAACATCTACGGCATCGCGGTGCCTGCGGACAGCCCGGTGCAGAAGATGGCCGATCTCAAGGGCAAGACCATCGGGGTCATCTCTATGGGCTCGGCGGGGGTGCAGATCGCGCGGGCCCTCGCCGCCACCAGCGGGATGGACCCGGCCTCCGACATCAACGTGGTGGTGGCCGGAGAGGGCGCCCAGACCGCCGCGATGCTCCGGAGCCGGCAGGTGGACGCGCTGAGCCAGTACGACACCCAGTACGCGATGGTGGAGAACGCGGGGATGAAGCTCCGCATCCTCGACACGAAGGACATCGATCGCTACCCCTCGAACGGCTTCCTGGCCCTCGAGGAGACCCTGCGGACCCGACCCAAGGAAGCGGCCGCGGTGGCCCGGGGCTACGCGAAGGGGACGATCTTCGCGATCAACAACCCGGAGGCGGCGGTCCGGATGCTGTACGAGATCTATCCCCAGACGCGCCCGACCGGCAAGGACGAGGCCACCGCGATCCGCGACGACGTCAAGGTGCTGCAGGCGCGCATCGTCAACTGGAAGCTCGACAAGGCGGGCGTGGCCAGGTGGGGTGAGAACTCGGAGGCCAACTACGCGGCCTACGCCCTGTTCCTCCTCAAGTGGGGCGTGATCAAGGAGAAGGTGGACGTGAAGGATCTGATCACCAACGAGCTGATCGGCGCGATCAACAACTTCGATCCGGCCAAGGTCGCGGCCGAGGCCCGCGCCTACAAGAGGTGAGCGCCATGGCAGCCAGCGGCAACCCGTCGCGCATCGGGGTCGACATCGGCGGCACCTTCACCGATCTGGTCTGGGTCGACGAGACCACCGGCGCCGTCCGCGTCGGCAAGCTCCTGACCACACCCAAGGACCCGTCGCAGGCCGTCGAGGAGGGCGTGGTCACGCTGCTCCACGAGGCAGGCGCGGGGACGGCCGGGGTGCGAGCCCTGATCCACGGCACGACGCTGGCCACCAACGCGCTGATCGAGCGGAAGGGCGCGCGCGTCGGACTCCTGGCGACCTCCGGGTTCCGGGACGCGGTCGAGATCGGACGGGAGGGTCGCTATGACATGTACGACCTGTTCATCGACCCGCCGGTGCCCCTGGTCCCACGCCAGCTCCGGATCGAGGTCTCCGAGCGCGTCCTGGCCGACGGCGCGGTCCTTCGCGCGCTCGACCCGGCCCAGGCCCGCGCGGCCATCGCGGAGCTCCGGACCCTGGGCGTGGAGGCGATCGCGATCTGCCTGCTCCACGCGTACCGGAACCCGGTCCACGAGCGGGCCCTCGCCGCGCTCTGCGCCGAGATCCTCCCCGGGATCCCGGTCTCGTGCTCCTCCGACGTGGTACCGGAGATCCGCGAATACGAGCGCACCTCGACCACCACCGCGAACGTGTACGTGATGCCGCTGATGGCGCGCTACCTCGACGATCTCGAGCGCAAGCTACAGGCGCTCGGCGTCCCCGGCCGGCTCTACGTCATGATGTCTGCGGGCGGGATCGCCACCCCCGAGACGGCCAAGCGGGTGCCGATCCGGCTCGTGGAGTCGGGCCCCGCCGCGGGGGCCCTCGCGGCCGCGCGCAGCGCGCGGCAGGTCGGCCTCGATCGCCTGCTGTCCTTCGACATGGGCGGCACCACCGCCAAGGCCTGCGTGATCGACCGCGGCGAGCCCCTGCTCGCGCGCGAGTTCGAGGTCGCGCGCGCCGATCGCTTCAAGAAGGGCTCCGGGCTTCCCATCCGCGTGCCGGTGGTGGAGCTGATCGAGATCGGGGCGGGCGGCGGCTCGGTGGCCCGCGTCGATCGCATGGGGCTCCTGAAGGTCGGCCCGGACAGCGCGGGCGCCGACCCGGGACCGGCCTGCTACGGGGCCGGCGGGCAGGAGCCGACCGTCACGGACGCCGATCTGCTCCTGGGCTACCTGGACGCCGACTTCTTCCTGGGCGGCCGGATGCGGCTCGACGTCGAAGCGGCCCGCCGGGCCGTCGAGGCCCGCGTGGCGCGGCCGATGGGCCTGGGGGTCACCGAGGCCGCGTGGGGCATCCACCGGGTCGTCAACGAGAACATGGCGGGGGCCGCGCGGGTGCACGGGATCGAGCGCGGCAAGGATCTGCGCGGCTACCCGCTCTTCGCCTTCGGCGGAGCGGGACCGGTGCACGCCTGGCAGGTCGGCCGCATCCTGCGGGTGCCGCAGGTCATCGTGCCCTACGGCGCGGGCGCGCTCTCCGCGTACGGCCTGCTGGCCGCTCCGCTCGCGTTCGATTTCGTGCGGACCGCGCCCCAGCGATTGACCACCGCCGACTGGGCGCTCGTCAACCGCCTGTTCGAGGAGATGGAGGCCGAGGGGCGCCGCATCCTGCGTGGCGCCGGCGTGCCCGACGGGGAGGTCACGGTCCGGCGGAGCGCCGAGATGCGCTACTTCGGGCAGGGGCACGAGGTGGACGTGGAGATCCCGTCGCGGACGCTCGGGCCGGACAGCCTGCCCACCATCACCGCGTCGTTCGAGGCGGCCTACCGTCTCCTCTACAGCCGGACGCCCATGGGGGTGCCGCTCGAGGCCCTCAACTGGCGCGCGGTCGTCTCCGGACCCCCGCCGGACCTGGCCATCACGAGCGGGCTCGGAGCCGGCAGCGCGCCCGCGCCCAGCGCCAAGAAGCACCGGCCCGCGTACTTCCCGGAGGCGGGTGGCTACGTGGAGACGCCGGTCTACGATCGCTACGGACTGGAGCCGGGAGCCCGCCTCGCGGGCCCCGCCATCGTGGAGGAGCGGGAGTCCACCACCGTCATCGGACCCGGCGCGCGCATCTCGGTGGACGCCCACCGGAATCTGGTCGCCGAGCCGGCACCCGGGGGGGCACACTGATGGATCCGATCACGCTCGACATCTGCTGGAGCCGCCTCATCGGAGTGGTCAACGAGCAGGCCGCCGCCCTCATGCGCACGTCGTTCACGTCCATCGTGCGAGAGGCGGGTGACCTCTCGGCAGGCGTCTTCGATCGGCGGGGCTACATGATCGCCCAGGCGGTCACCGGCACGCCCGGGCACATCAACTCGATGGCGCTGGCCATGAAGCACATCCTCGCCGCGTACCCCCTCGAGCGGCTCGAGCCCGGCGACGTGCTCATCACCAACGATCCGTGGAAGACCTCCGGCCACCTCAACGACGTCACGGTGTGCAACCCGATCTTCCGGGGCCGCGACTGCGTCGCGTTCTTCGCCTCGACCTGTCACAGCGCCGACATCGGCGGTCACGTCCTGTCCGCCGAGGCGCGCGAGGTCTACGAAGAGGGGCTCTTCATCCCGATCATGAAGCTCTACGAGGGCGGGCGGCTCAACGAGTCGCTAGCCGCGATCATCCGGAGCAACACGCGGGTCCCGGATCTCGTGATGGGTGACTTCCACGCCCAGGTGGCGGGCGGCGCGGTGGGTGGGGAGCGGCTGCTCGAGTTCATGGACGAGTTCGGCATCGAGCGGCTCGAGCCGCTCGCCGACGAGATCATCACCCGCACCGAGCGCGCGATGCGCCAGGCGATCGGCGAGCTGCGGCCGGGCCAGTACCGTTACACCCTCACCTCGGACGGATTCGACGAGCCGATCACGATCGCCGCGCGATGCGAGGTGAGCGGGCAGGACCTGTGGGTCGACTTCACCGGCTCCTCGCCGGCCAGTCGCCGCGGCATCAACGTGGTCATGAACTACACCGAGGCCTACACGACCTACGGGGTCAAGGTCATCGTGAGCCCCGACGTCCCGAACAACGAGGGCGCGTTCCGGGTGCTGCGCATCACCGCCCCCGAGGGCTCCATCCTC
>DATFAJ010000212.1:0-7547 GCA_035254745.1 Candidatus Methylomirabilota bacterium
GACAGCCGTGCTTCTCGGCCAGGGCGGCCCAGCCGTCCAGCACGCCCACCAGCGCGCCGACCGAGAGCACCATCAGGTGCTTGCCGGGCGAGAGCACCGCGGGGCCGAACTCGCGGAGTGCGGCCTGGGTGGCCGCCTCGACGACCAGGTCGGCCCGCTCGATGAGCTCGTCGAGCGGTAGCACCGGATAGCCGGCCGCGGTGGCCGGCTCGCGCACGCTCACGCCCACCAGCGTGGTGCCGGCGATGCCGCGCGTCACCGCGTCCGCGACCCGCCGGCCGATCACCCCCATCCCCACGATCCCGACCTTGAGCATCGAGTGATCCCTTCCGCCGCCCACCCGCCCGCGCGGCGGGGCGATGATAGCAGCGCCCGCGGGGGCCGGACAAGGGACCGTGCTAGAATCATCCGCGAAGATGACCGCAACGCCCCGACTCCAGGAGCCGCTCGAGCGGCTCTACCGCGAGTTCGACTGGGCCGCCCGCGCCGACCTGGACGCGATCCGCTTCCCCCTCCGCTATCCCGGGCGCGCCGATCGCGAGGTCGTCGCGCTGCTGGCCTCGTGCATGGCCTACGGGCGCGTGGACCTCTTCGCGCCGTGGGTCGACTGGGCGCTCGCGCGCATGGGCGACTCCCCCGCGCGCTTCGTGCTGGGCTTCGACCCGGCCAAGCACGCCGCGCGCTTCGCGGACTTCCGCTACCGGTTCAACCGGCCGCGTGACCTCGCCGCCTTCTGCCTCGCGACCCAGGGGGTCCTGATCCGGCACGGCTCGCTCGGCGCCTGCTTCCGCGCCGGCTTCTCGCCCGGCGACGTCCACGTGGGCGCCGCGCTCGAGGGCTTCGTCGACGCCTTCCTGACCCAGGACCTCTCCGCGGTCTTCCCGCGCAACCGGCTCTCGTACGGCTACCGGCACTGGTTCCCGCGCCCCTCGACCGGCGGCGCCTGCAAGCGGATGCTGCTCTTCCTCCGGTGGATGGTCCGCCGGGAGGCGCCGGACTTCGGCCTCTGGACCGAGATCCCGCCGTCCGCGCTCCTGATCCCGGTGGACACCCACATCGAGAACATGGCCCGCTCGCTCGGCCTCACCCGCCGCCGCAGCCGGAACTGGAAGATGTCCGAGGAGATCACGAGCGGGCTGCGCCGGCTCGATCCGGTCGACCCGGTGAAGTACGACTTCTCGCTCTGCCACACGCGGATGTCCGGCCAGTGCCTGGATCGGCGGGACGCGGCGGTGTGCGCCCCGTGCCGGCTGCGGCCGGTGTGCCGCCACTGGCGCGGGCGACGGAGTGCTGCGCCGTGACCGCGGCGTGGCTCTGGATGGTGGTGGCGGCCCTCGCCATGCTGCTCGGTTTCACCGCGTGGGCCCTCTGGCGCGCGGTGGCGCGGCTCGGCGCGCTCGAGGCGGCCCGGCAGCAGCCGGACCAGGCGCTGCTGCTCCTGCAGCGCGACATCCAGGCCGCGCGGGCCGAGGCCCACCAGGCGCGGAGCGAGACGCTCGCCACCGTGAAGGACGAGCTCCACCAGTTCGCCGGCCACATGACCCAGCAGATGGGACAGGTGGGCAGCGGCGTCCAGCAGCAGCTGCAGCACGTGGGCCAGGTGGTCGGCGCGGTGCAGGGCAGCCTCGGCAAGCTCGGCGAGGTGACCCAGCGCGTCTTCGACGTGGGGCGCGACATCGCGGGCCTCGAGCAATTGCTCAAGTCGCCCAAGATCCGCGGCGGGGTGGGGGAGACCCTGCTCGAGAACCTCCTCGCCCAGATGCTCCCGCGGGAGCAGTACGCCCTGCAGCACGCCTTCGCCACCGGCGACCGCGTCGACGCGGCCATCCGCATCGGCGAGCGGATCGTGCCGGTCGACGCGAAGTTCCCCCTGGAGAACTTCCGGCGCGTCCTGGACGAGACCGACGAGGACAAGCGCGGCCCGCTGCGCCGCGCCTTCCTGCGCGACGTCAAGAACCGGGTCGACGAGATCGCCAAGAAGTACATCCTGCCGGACGAGGGCACCTTCGACTTCGCCCTCATGTACATCCCGGCCGAGAACATCTACTACGAGATCATCGTCCGGGACGAGAGCGAGGAGGACTCCCCCGCCGCCTACGCGCTGGCGCGGCGGGTGGTGCCGGTCTCACCCAACACGTTCTACGCCTACCTGCGGGTCATCGTGCTGGGGCTCCGGGGCCTGCGCATCGAGCGGGACGCCCAGGAGATCCAGGCCCGGCTCGGCCGCCTCCGCGGGGACCTCGACAAGTTCCGCGAGGCGTTCGACGTGGTCGGCCGGCACCTCACCAACGCCCGCAACAAGTACGACGACGCCGCGGCCGGCCTGGGCCGGCTGGAGGGCAAGCTCGAGGGCATCGAGCGCCACGGTGAGCAGGGGGCCCTGCCCGGCATCGCGCCGTGACCCCGGGATTCGGGAACCAGCGGTTGTGGTATGATCGGTGAAATCCACCATCAGAGGGTCCCATGCCCGACATTCAGTTCCAGGTCTACGGCATCAACCTCCTCGTCCGACTGATGGCCGAGCCCCCTGCGGACGTGCGGGTGCACTGTCCGAAGGGCTCGCCGATCCGCTACGGTGAGGTGGTGGGCCGTGGCGACGGCTTCGACGAGGGGGCCAATGCCTTCCGCGACATGCCGCCGGTGCGCTCGGTGGTCGCCTTCGAGGAGAACCCCGAGGAGGTGGAGGGCCACTACTTCTACATCTCGGGTGAGGAGCATCGCGTCATCCGTCTCGACGCGATCATCCTGTCCTTCCCGCTGGAATAGCCCGCTCCCGCTGTGACCGCGCTGTCGCAGGTCCTCCGCAAGATCGACGCGGACGAGGTGGTCGAGCTCACCCGCTCGCTCGTCCGGATCCCCAGCGTGTACCGCCCCGGCGACCCCGAGGCCACCGAGGCCCGGGTCGCGGCCTTCGTGGAGGCGTGGCTCCGCCGCGAGGGCTTCGACGTCCTGATCCAGCCGGTCGCTCCGGGGCGTCCCAACGTCATCGGCTCCCTCGGCGAGAAGCGGCCCGGGCAGAAGAGCCTGCTGCTCGAGGGCCACACCGACGTGGTGACCGAGGGCGATCCGGCGGAGTGGTCGCACCCGCCGTTCGGGGCCGATCTCGTCGACGGCCGCATCTACGGGCGGGGCACCGCCGACATGAAGAGCGGCCTGGCCGCCGCCATGGTAGCCGCGGCGGCCTTCAGGCGGGCCGGGGTGGGGCTCCGGGGCAAGCTCGTGGTGGGGGCGCTGGTCGACGAGGAAGACGGCATGATCGGGGTCCGCCACCTCTGCACCACCGCGGTCGGCCGCGAGCTGGACGCCGCCATCATCTGCGAGCCGGAGGACAACGAGCTCTGCCTCGAGCAGCGCGGCGTCGTGTGGGCGCGCTTCCGGGTGCGCGGCAAGATGGCCCACGGCGCCATGCCCGAGGCGGGCATCAACCCCATCGCGTGCCTCGGCCGCCTGCTGGCCGCCGCGCCCGGACTCGAGCGGCGGCTGCGGAAGGCCTGCGAGAAGAGCCGCTACCTGAGACCGCCCACGGTGACGCCGACCATCATCCAGGGCCCGCCTCCGCGGATCGGCGTCCCGCAATCCAACGTGATCCCGGCGGTGGCCGAGACCACGTTCGACATCCGCCTGACCCCCGGGATCGACGACGACGGCATCCGCGCCGAGCTCGAGGCGATCTGCCGTGAGGCCGCGGTCGGCCAGCCCGGCATCAAGGTCGAGTGGGAGCCGGTCAACGCCTTCCGGCTCGCCACGAAGGTCGACCGCTCCGAGGCCCTGGTCGAGGCGATGGTCCGCGGGGTGAAGCAGGGCGCCCGACGCGCGCCACGATACGGCGGCGTTCCCGGCTCGACCGACGGCACGATCCTGCGGATGCAGCTCGGCATCCCGATCGTCACCTGCGGGCCCGGCGACCGCTTGATCCCGCACCAGGTCGACGAGTGGGTCTCGGCTGATCAGATCGTCGAAGCGGCAAAGATTTACGTCGCATCTGCTCTGAACTACCTCGAAGCCGAGTGACCCCCGCCGGCAATCCACGCCTTCGGGCGGTCGAGGCCTTTCCGGTCGAGCACGAAGGGCGGCGCTGTATCGCGCTGCGGGATCCCGCCGGCTTCACGGACCAGATCGCGGTGCTGCCCGGTGCGCTGCTCGACCTGGTCTCCCTCTTCGACGGCGAGCACCCGATCGAGGCGATCCGCGACGTCCTCCGGCGCCGCCACGGTGAGGCGCCCTCGGTCGAGCAGATCACGACGCTGGTCGAGCAGCTCGACGACGCGGGCTTCCTGGAGAGCGAGCGGTTCGCGGCACGCCGTCGGGCCACCGAGGACGCGTTCCGGCGGAGCCCGGTCCGCCCGGCCGCGCACGCTGGCGGCGCCTATGCCGGCGAGGCCGATGCGCTGCGCGCGCAGATCGCGGGCTTCTTCGCGCATGCCGACGGCCCGGGCACGTCCCCCGCCGCGCCGACGCCGCGGCCGGGCTCCCTCTCGGCCCTGATCGCGCCTCACATCGATTTCCACCGCGGCGGGCCGACTTACGCATGGGCCTATCAGGAGGTGCTCGCGCGGTCCGACGCGGACCTGTTCGTCATCCTCGGTACCTGTCATGCCGGGATGGCCGACCCGTTCGCGGTCACGCTCAAGCCGTACGACACGCCGCTCGGTCCCGTGGCGGTCGACCGCGACTTCTACGACGCGCTCGACCGGCGGGCCGGCCAGGACCTCCTGGCCTCCGAGCCCGCGCACCGCGCGGAGCACTCCATCGAGTTCCAGGCGGTGATGCTCCAGTCCCTCCTGGGCGGGCGACGCCCGTTCACCATCCTGCCCGTGCTCGCCTCGTACCTGCACGAGGCGGTGTGGGCCGGCGCCGAGCCCGAGGGCGACCCGCGCGTGCCGCGCTTCCTCGACGCGCTCCGCGAGACGATCGCCGCCTCGACCCGCCGCGTGTGCCTGGTCGCGGGCGTGGACCTCGCCCACGTCGGGCCGCGATTCGGCGACCCCGATCCGAACACGGCAGGCTCGCTGGCCACGGTCGAGCGCGCGGACCGGGCCATGCTCGAGTCGGTGGTGGCCGGTGACGCGCGCGGCTTCTTCGCCCAGGTGGCGGCCGACCGGGACGCCCGACGCATCTGCGGGCTCTCGCCGATCTACTCGCTGCTCCGGCTCCTGCCCACGGGGCCGGGCCGGCTGCTGCAGTACCGCCAGTGGCCCGACCCGGAGGGGGCGGTGACCTTCTGCGCGGTCGGCTTCCCGTGACGTCTCCGCCCGTCCCCGACCCGTCGATGTGGACGCTGCCGCGCCTGCGCATCGACCGGGAGGGCGCGTGGTTCCACGACGACGCGGAGGTGACCCACGCCGGCATCCTGGCCAACCTGCGCGAGAATCTGCAGGTCGACGAGCGGGGCCACTATCTCCAGATCGGACCCGTGCGCGTGCCGGTCGAGGTGGAGGATGCCCCGTTCGTGATCGTCCGGGTCGAGCCCGAGGGCGACGGGCTGGTGGCCACCCGCAACGATCTCGGTCGCGAGCCCCTCGCGGTCGAGACCCTCACGGTGGACGAGCGGGGCATCCCGCGCTGCCGCGTGAAGGACGGGCACTTCACCGCGCGTCTCGACCGAGCCGCGACCTACCAGCTCCTGCAGCACGTCGAGCCCGGCGACGCGGCGCGGCCGGCGGCCCTGGTCCTGGGCGGCCGGCGCTGGCCGGTGCGGGGTCTCTAGCGCGTACGGTCCGGGTCGGGGAAGGCGGAGAGCGCGCGCAGTCCCGCCTCGTC
Source organism: Candidatus Methylomirabilota bacterium (assembly GCA_035254745.1). Classification (GTDB taxonomy): domain Bacteria; phylum Methylomirabilota; class Methylomirabilia; order Rokubacteriales; family CSP1-6; genus CAMLFJ01. Next base: position 5,761 of record DATFAJ010000212.1, read on the forward strand.
GCCGGCCCGGATCAGCCGGTGCAGCGGTCCCTCCTCGCGCCAGGCCTGGCAGGTGTTGACGAACCACGGATCGGTCGCGGTCGGCCGCGGCGGCTCCGGGAAGGCCACTCCGGCGCCCTGCCGCACCGCGGGGGCCATCGCGTGGATCAGCGCGGTGAAGTGGGCGCAGCCGCGCTGCCGCCCGAACCGCTCGTTGACCTCGCGGGTGAATCCCCGCGCGATCGAAAGGCCCACCAGCTGACCGAGCGGCGGCAGCGCCTCCGGGCAGATGGTGTAGGGATGCGACGCCATCTCGCTCCGCACCGCGGTGATCACGAGGTCGGGGTGGCGCACGCGGAGGCCGAGCCGCATGTCGTGGATCACCGGCGGCGGGGTGGACCCGAACCACTCGGGGTTGTCCCCGGGCCGCTCGTCGACCAGGGTCGCGGTGACGTCGAGCTCGTGCGGGCCGGCCTGCGCGACCTCGACACGGATCGTGCGCACGTGCACCGGCCGGGGCGTCTGGGCATCGCTCATCGGGTGGACGCGACCTCCTTGAGGGCTTCGAGGATCTCGGGGTGGATGGCGCCGTTCGAGGCGGTGATGGACGGGGCGCCCAGGTCGAGCGGCCCGCCGTGGACGGACGTGACGGTGCCGCCCGCCTCGCGGATCAGGAGCGCGCCCGCCGCCACGTCCCAGGCGCCGAGCCGCTGCTCCCAGTAGCCGTCGAGCCGGCCCGCGGCCACCGCGGCCAGGCCCAGCACCGCGGAGCCGATGGAGCGCACGCTGCGGCAGCGGAACATGAGCGCGGCGTGCTCGGCGAGGTTGTCGCGGGGCGCCCCGCGGATGTCGTTGGGATAGCTCGTGCCGAGGAGGCTCTCGGCCATGCGGGGCGTCGTGGAGACCCGGATCGGCTCGCCGTTGCAGGTGGCGCCGCGGCCGCGCTCGGCCACGAAGCACTCCTCGCGGCTCGGGTCGTGGACGACGCCCACCGCGAGCGCGCCGTCGATCTCGAGGCCGATGGACACGCCGTAGATCGGCAGGCCGTGCGCATAGTTGGTGGTGCCGTCGAGCGGATCCACGATCCAGCGGTGGCCCGGCGAGCCGGCGAGCGCGCCGCTCTCCTCGGCCAGGATGGCGTGGTCGGGGAAGCGCGCGCGGATGGCTTCCACGATGATCGTCTCCGCGCCCCGGTCCATCTCGGTCACCAGGTTGGTGGGGCTGCCCTTGTAGGCGACGGCGGGACGGCTCCCGAATCGGGAGCGGAGGAAGGCGCCGGCCCGCCGTGCCGCGTCGACCGCCACCTCGCGAAAGGCATCGCTCACGGGCTCCGAGAATACCACGGCGCCGCTTGACAACCCGTCGCGCCTCTCGCAGCATGGCGCGCATGCGCATCGTGGTGATGGGATCGGGCGGGACCGGTGGCTACTTCGGGGCGAAGCTCGCGCGCGCAGGAGAGGACGTGACGTTCGTGGCCCGCGGCGCGCACCTGGCCGCCATCGTCGCGAGCGGCCTGCGGATCCGGTCCGCCAGCGAAGGGGAGTGGGTGGTGCGGGCCGCCGCGGTGGAGCGCCTCGACGGCCTGCCGCCCGCGGATCTCGTGCTCTTCTGCGTGAAGTCGTTCGACACCGAGGAGGCCGCCGCGCTGATCCGGCCGGTGGTCGGGCCGCACACCGGCGTGCTCTCCATCCAGAACGGGGTCGACAACGAGGAGAAGCTGGCGCGAGTCCTGGGGGCCGGCCACGTCCTGGGCGGGGCGGTGCGGGTCTTCGCGACCATCGAGGCGCCAGGCATCATCCGGCACACCT
>DATFAJ010000213.1:0-5953 GCA_035254745.1 Candidatus Methylomirabilota bacterium
CCCCTGCGCCTGCCCGACGACGGCTGGATCTTCGGCCACGAGATGACCGGGCGGGTGGCCCGCCTGGGCTCCCGGGTGAAGACCGACTCGCTCGGGCGCCCGCTCAAGGAGGGAGACCGGGTCGCCTACACCTACTTCTACCCGTGCGGCCGCTGCTACGCGTGTCTGCACAAGGAGCCGGCGGCCTGCCCCAACAAGATCGAGCGGCCGCTCGGCCCGAGCGCGCCTCCGCACCTGCACGGAGCCTTCGCCGATCACTACTATCTGCGACCGGGCGGCTCGCTGTTCACGGTGCCGGACTCGCTCTCCGACGAGGCGGTGGCCGGCGTGAACTGCGCGCTCTCCCAGGTCTTCTACGGTCTGCACGTGGCGGGCGTGCGCCAGGGCGACCGCGTGGTGATCCAGGGCGCGGGCGGCCTCGGCATCCAGGCCGCCGCGGTGGCGAAGGACATGGGGGCCGACACCGTGATCGTGGTCGACCAGATCCCGGGCCGGCTCGAGCTGGCCCGCGCCTTCGGCGCCGACCACACCATCAACGTCAAGGAGGTCACCGACCGGCGCGAGCGCGTGAAGCTCGTGCGCCAGTGGACGGGCGGGGTGGGCGCCGACGTGGCGTGCGACCTCGTGGGCTTCCCGGCCGTGATCCCCGAGGGCATCGAGATGCTGCGCTCGGGCGGGACCTATCTCGAGATCGGCACCATCAGCCGCGGGGCCAAGATCGAGCTCGAGCCCTCGCTCCTGGTGTGGGGCTCCAAGCGCATCGTCGGGGTCATCCAGTACGACCCGTGGGTGATCCCGCGCGCCCTCGACTTCCTGGTGCGCACCCGGGAGCGCTGGCCGTGGAGTCGCATCCTCTCGCACAAGTACCCACTCGAGCAGATCAACGAGGCCTTCGCGGCCTCGGAGTGGCACAACCGCGAGACCACCACGATCACGCGGGCGGCGCTCACGCCGTGAGCCGGACCCTCGCCGACCTGATCGAGGACCGCTTCGGGCTGCCCACCGACGCCGGGCGCGCGCGCCCCGCCGAGGGCCCGCTGGCCCTCCTGCTCTCGCACCGGACGCAGCGGCGCTACCGGCCGGATCCGGTGCCCGACGACGTGCTCGAGGTGGCCCTGGCCGCCGCGCTCTCCGCTCCGTCGAAGTCGGATCTCCAGCAGGTGGGCATCGTGCTGGTGAGGGACCGCGCCCGGCAGGCCACCATCGGGGGATGGCTCCCCGACATGCCGTGGATCGTGCAGGCGCCGCTGTTCATGGTGTTCTGCGGCGACAACCGGCGCATCCGGCGGGTGAGCGAGCTCCGCGGGCGGCCGTTCCCCAACGATACCCTCGACATGTTCATGAACGCGGCGGTGGACGCGGGGCTCGTGCTGCAGGCCTTCATCACCGCGGCGGAGGCGCTCGGGCTCGGCTGCTGCCCGATCAGCGTCGTGCGCAATCACGTCGAGAAGCTCGCCGACCTGCTGGAGCTGCCGCCCGGGGTGTTCCCGGTCGCCGGGCTCTGCGTCGGGTATCCGCTGCAGGCGGGCTTCATCAGCCTGCGCCTGCCGCCCGCGATCACGGTTCACACCGACCGCTACGACGATCGCGACCTGCCCGCGCAGCTCGCCGCCTACGACACCCGGCGCGAGACGCGCCACGCCACCCCGAGGGAGAGCCAGCGCGACGTGGAGCGGTTCGGCTACAGCGAGCGGTACGGCTGGTCGGAGGACAAGGCGCGCCAGTACTCGACACCGCAGCGGCACAACTTCGGCCCCTTCATCCGCCGCCACGGCTTCGGGCTCGCCTGACGCCCGGCGCGCACCGGCCGCCGGCTAGGGACCGGGGTCGAAGCAGGCGCCCCGCCGGCCGTTCTCGCAGCGGCACTCGAGCGGCCGCCCGTCGGGGCCCGCCACCACCACCACGGAGCCGGTGCACCCCGGCGTCCGGGTGAGCCACACCCCCGCGACCACCGCGACCATCGCGATCACGAGCCCCACCCCGACCAGGAACACGCGCCGCTCGAGACGCTGGCTCCGCCTGATCCCCGCCTCGCGGCCCCAGTGGGCGCGCCGCTCGACGCGCCACATGGCGGTGAACAGCACGAAGGCGAACCCGCCCGCGAGCGCGGCGATGACGAACAGGATGACGAAGTTTTCGGCCACTGGGATCGGATCTCGACGAGAACGTTGCCGATGCGCGGGCCGTCGGTGGCTCGGCCATCAACGGCTATCGACGGCACGGCGAACTGTAGCACGATCGTCCGGCCGCGAAAACCGCCGCCGCGCGACCTCGGCCGGCTCCTCGAGTAGGCGCGGTAGGCGACGCTGAGTGGCGGGCGGCCGGAAACTTTTCCGATCGGATCGCGTCGTTCCTACCCGCCGCGCGCTCGACGTCGCCCGGCCTGATCGCCCGGATCTCAGACATTCCGGGGCTCTCCGCGCGCTGGCATGCTCGCTGCACTCGTCGTGGCCATGCGACGTGTCGTCTCGTGGTGCCTCGGCCTCGCGCTCGCCGTCCTGCTGCCGGGATGCACGCTCAGCCGACCTCACTACGTCACCCCCGACGTCCACGTCGGGGAGCCCGCCTTCGGCCGCGCCCTCGAGGCGCATACCGTCTCGCGCCCCGTCGAGGGCAACCGCGCCCAGATCCTGCTCAACGGGGACGAGATCTTCCCCTCGATGCTGGCCGCGATCCGCCGCGCCAGGGCCACGATCACATTCGCCAACTTCATCTACGAGGACGGCGACATCGCCGCCCGGATGGCCAAGGCGCTGGCGGACCGCTGCCGCGCCGGGGTGAGCGTCAACGTGCTGCTCGACGCGGTCGGCTCGAGCGGGATGCCGCGGGAGCACTGGGCGACGCTCCAGGACGCGGGATGCCAGGTGGCCTGGTACCACTCGCTCAACCCCTTCGCGATCAAGCGCATCAATCACCGCAACCACCGCCGCATCCTGGTGGTCGACGGTCGGGTCGGGTTCACCGGCGGCACCGGCGTGGGCGAGCAGTGGACGGGCGACGGTCGGCAGCCCAAGCACTGGCGCCAGACCGACGTGCGGGTCGAGGGGCCGATCGTCCGCTCGCTGCAGGCCGCCTTCGCCGAGAACTGGCGGGACGCCACCGGGATCCTCCTCGGCGGCGACGGCTACTTCCCGCCGGCACAGGCGCGCGGCACCCTCGCGGTCCAGTCGGTGAAGAGCTCACCCGCGAGCGGCGCCGCGGAGGCGTACCTGCTCTTCCTGCTCGCGATCGACGGAGCCCGGTCGTCGATCTACCTGACGAACCCCTACTTCGTCCCGGACGACGGCATGGCGGAGGCCATCGTGCGGGCGGCCGAGCGCGGGGTCAGGGTCTCGATCCTCACCGCCGGGGTGGCGCAGGGCGTGCTGGACCACATGGTGCTGCAGGCCAGCCGGGCCCACTTCCGGCGCGCGAGCCGGGCCGGCGTGAAGATCTACGAGTACGGACCGGCCCTCCTGCACGCGAAGACGATGGTCGTCGACGGGCGGTGGGTGAGCATCGGGAGCGCCAACCTCGACAACCGCTCGTTCGCGCTGAACAACGAGCTCAACCTGGTCTTCCTCGACCGGGACATCGCCACCCGCCTGACCGACGTCTTCCGGGAGGACCTCAAGTTCGCGCACCCGGTCTCGGACGACGAGCTGAAGCGGGGGCTCGATCAGTTCTTCTACCTGCCCCTGCTGCCGCTGCGCGATCAGCTCTAGGAGGCGCCGGGCCCCGTGCTGCTCCGCCGCGGAGCGGGGCCCGCCCTTGACGCACGCCCCCGCCCGGCCGTACCCTGCCGCCGATGGCGCGGAGACTCGAGTGATGGAGCGGCGCACGTTTCTCGGGCTGCTCACCGCCGGCCTCCTGCCCGTGCCGCTCCCCGCGCTGGCGCAGCCGAAGGCCAGAACGTGGCGAGTCGGCTTCCTGTCCGGCGGCGGTCCGCCCCCGGACGGCGCGCCCCCGCTGCCGCTGCGCCAGGCGCTCAAGGAGCTCGGCTACGGCGAGGCGCAGAACGTCGTCTACCTGAGCCGGTGGGCCAACGCCAAGCAGGATCGCCTCCCCGCTCTCGCCGCCGAGCTCGTCGAGCTCAAGGCCGATGTCATCGTGACGGTGGGAGGCCCGTCGACCGCGGCCGCCAAGCAGGCGTCACCGTCGGTCCCGGTCGTGATGGCCCTGGTCGGCGACGCCGACGGCCTCGGCCTGATCGACAGCCTCGCCCGGCCCGGCGGCCACGTGACCGGCGTGACCGACCAGTCCGTCGAGCTCAGTGCGAAGCGCCTGGAGATCATCACCCAGGCGGTGCCGCGCGCGGCACGCATCGCGGTGCTCTGGAACGCGGACGATCGGGGAATGACGCTGCGCTACCGGGAAGTGGAGAAGGCGGCCCACGCGCTGCACGTCGCGGTGCAGGCGCTCGGCGTCCGCGAGCCGGACGACTTCGAGATGGCGTTCTCGGCCATGACCGCCAACCCTCCCGACGCGCTCGTCATGGTCACGGACGCCCTGACCCTGCTCAATCGCAAGCGTGTCATCGACTACGCGCTCGCGCACCGGATTCCGGCGATGTACGAGGCCAGCGTCCTCGTGCGGGACGGCGGGCTGATGTCGTACGGCGCGAACCAGGACGACAACTTCCGCCTCGCCGCGGGTTACGTGGATCGAATCTTCAAGGGCGCCGCCCCGAGCACCCTGCCCGTCGAGCGGCCGGCGCGTTACTTCCTGACCATCAACCTGAAGACCGCGAAGGCGCTCGGCCTGACGCTTCCGCCCGCGCTGCTGCTCCGCGCGGACCAGGTGATCGAGTAGCGGCGGCGAGCGCCGGCGCGCGGGCATGAGGCCTATCCGGGCCCGAGTCCTGCTTTCCCCACTCTGCGCGCTCGCGTTCGTCACGTCAGCCTCGGCCGACGGGTCGTGGATGCTCGTCGAGATCGGCAAGCAAGGCGCGGCCACCCCGGTCAGTCGGCACGCGACGCTCACCGACTGTCTGAGCGAGCAGAAGTCACGAGAGGAAACCCAGCGGGCGTATCTGCGTGCCGCGGGCGAGGCGAGCCCACAGGACCAGCTACCCGTGCCGACCCTCGCGGCCGCGTACCGCTGCCTCCCGGACACGACGGGGCCGCGGGGGCCCGCGAGACAGTGAGTCAGCCGAGCGAATACGCCCCGGAGCGAGGCGAGTAGGCCCATCCGGGATGGCGGCAGAAGTCCGACGGATCCGTCCAGACGAGGGACCACGGCTCCGGGTGCTCCGCCTGCGCGCCTTGGCCGACGCCCCGACGGCGTTCGGCTCGACGCTGGCCCGGGAGGAGGCGTTCACCGACGACGTCTGGCGCGACCGGGCCGCGGGGGGAGCCTCCGGGGCCGACCGCGTGACGTTCATCGCCGAGCGCGACGGTCGGTGGATCGGCCTGGCATCCGGTCTCGCCGCGGACCCCGATGCCCCTGACGGAGGAGAGCCCTTGCTCGTCGGGATGTTCGTCGAGGGGGCGGAGCGCGGCCGCGGCATCGGCGTTGCCCTCGTCGAGGCGGTGGTCGCCTGGGCACGGGCTCGCGGAGCGACCCGCCTCTATCTGTGGGTCACGGCCACGAACGATCCGGCCCTCGCGCTCTACGACAAGTGCGGGTTCCGACCTACCGGAGAGCAGAAGCCTCTTGGGCACTCCCCGTCGCTCGCCGAGGTCCGCATGGTCCGCGCTCTGCGCTGATTGTCTCGAACGGCACCGGCGCAGCGGAGCCAATGTCGCCGCTCGACGAGCCAGTCCGGAGACGGAGCCCGGCCGACGAGCCCATCGCCGGGAACGGCACAATAGAGGCGCGGGGAGGCGCAACCAGCCAACCGCGCCCCCTCCCACACGGCCCGACCTCGCTACGAAGGGGCCAGGCCATGCATCGGCACCCTCCGCCCGATCTCGCCGCCTGGCGCCTCTGTGGGTCGGGCCGGCTGGGTGGTCGGGGCGAGCGATCGCACCAG
>DATFAJ010000214.1:0-3307 GCA_035254745.1 Candidatus Methylomirabilota bacterium
TAGGCCGCGGGCAGGGTGTCAGTCAACCACGTCGACAAAGGAGAAACACGATGAACAAGGCTCAGCTGATGGTCGCGTCCGCGCTGGTCGCCGCCTTCTCGCTCCCGGTCATGACCGCCGCGCAGTCCGGTCCGGCGGCCACGCCGAAGTTCGAGCACGAGAAGTGCTTCGGCATCTCGAAGGCGGGCAAGAACGATTGCCAGACCGCGAACTCCTCCTGCGCCGGTACCTCGAAGCGCGACAAGCAGGGCGACGCCTGGATCTACGTCCCCAAGGGCACCTGCGACCGGGTCGTGGAGGGCAGCCTGCAGGCGAAGAAGTAGGTGGTCGGCGGGCCGGCGTGGTGGCGATGATCCCGGGCGGCGCGGCGGGGACGGGGTGGGTCGGCGTCGGCCTGCGCGCCCCGCACGTGGCCGAGATCCTCGCCGCGCGCCCGCCGGTCGGGTGGCTCGAGGTCCACACCGAGAACTACCTGGGCGGCGGGCCCGCCCCGCGCGCCCTCGACCGCATCCGCCGGGAGCACCCGATCTCGCTCCACGGGGTCGGGCTGTCGCTCGGCAGCGCGGAGGGCCTCGACCGCGCACACCTCGCGCGGGTGGTGGACCTGGTGAAGCGCGTCGAGCCCGCGCTCGTCTCGGAGCACCTCTCCTGGAGCATCGCGGGCGGCGCGTACCTGAACCACCTGCTGCCGCTGCCGTACACGGAGGAGAGCCTGGCCCTGGTGGCCGCTCACGTCGCCCTGGCCCAGGAGGCGCTCGGGCGGCCGCTGCTCGTCGAGAACCCGTCCAGCTATCTCCGCTTCCGGCACTCTTCGATCCCGGAGCCGGAGTTCCTGGCGGAGCTGGCGCGGCGCACCGGATGCTCGCTGCTCTGCGATGTCAACAACGTCTTCGTCTCGTGCTGCAACTTCGACCAGGACCCGTTCGCGTATCTGGACGCGCTGCCCGCCGCCGCCATCGGGGAGATCCACCTCGCCGGACACGCGGAGAACGAGGCCGACGGCCGCATCATCCTGATCGACGATCACGGTAGCCGGGTGTCGGACGAAGTCTGGGCCCTCTACGCGCGAGCGCTCGAGCGGTTCGGGCCGCGACCCACCCTGATCGAGTGGGACACGGACATCCCGGCGCTCTCGGTCCTGCTGGACGAGGCCCGTCGCGCAGAGGCGGCGATCGCGCGATCCCGCGCCGAGGGAGGCCGACGTGCCCTCGCTGCGTGAGGTCGAGTCGGACCTGCGCCGCGCCTTGCTCGGCGGGGACGACGCGCCGGCGCGCACCCGGGTCCGGGGCGACGGCCTCGAGCCGGCGGCGCGGCTCGCGATCTACCGCCACCACGTGGTCACCACGCTGACCGCCGCCTTGCAGGCGACGTTCCCGGTGGTGTGCCGGCTGGTGGACGAGCGGTTCTTCGCCTACGCGGCCGCTCGATACATCCAGGTCGAGCCCCCGTCCGGGCCGTGCCTCTTCGAGTACGGCGCGGGCTTCGCGGACTTCCTCGCCGAGCTCCCCGCGTGCCGCTCGCTGCCGTACCTGGCCGACGTGGCCCGGCTCGAATGGGCGATGCAGCGGGCCCTGCACGCGCCCGATGCCACCCCGCTTCCGATCCGGGCGCTGCAGGGGGTGGCGCCGGACCTGGCCGCGTCGCTCACGCTCACGATCGACCCGTCGGTGACGCTGCTGTCCTCGCGCTATCCGATCGATCGCATCTGGCGCGCCAACCAGGCCGATGAGCCGGAGCCGGCGGTCGTGGACCTGGCGGATGGGGGCACGCGGCTCGAGATCCGGCGCTGCGGAGACGACGTGGTCTTTCGCGCAGTCGATCCGCCCGTCTTCGCCTTCCGTCACGCCCTCGCGTGCGGCGCCGACCTTGCTGCCGCGACGGCGGAGGCGCTGGCCGCAGATCCGGCGCTCGACCTGGGGCCGGCACTCGCCACGCTCTTCGGCGACGGGCTACCGATCGCGCTCGGCCGTACACCATCAACTCCGGGAGACGACCCATGTCAGAGACAGCCATGACCACGACTCACGCGCCCGCCTCGGGGCTCCGCCTGCACCTCGCCGACCTGTTCGTGCTGCTCGGCCGCGTGCCGCTGTCGATTCACCAGCTCCTGTTCCGGCTCGCGATCGCGGGCGTCTTTCTCCGCGCGGGCCTGACCAAGATCGGGAGCTGGGAGTCGACGGTCGCCCTGTTCGCCGACGAGTACAAGGTGCCGGTGCTCGCCCCGCACGTGGCGGCGGCGCTCTCCGCCACCTTCGAGGTGGGCTGCTCCACCCTCCTGCTGCTGGGCCTGGGAACGCGCCTGGCCGCGCTGCCCCTGATCGGCATGATCACGACCATCCAGCTGTTCGTGTACCCGCAGGCATGGTCCGAGCACCTGGTGTGGGGCTCGATCCTGCTCTTCCTGCTGACGCGGGGCGGCGGCGCGGTCTCGCTCGACCACCTGATCGCCCGGGCCCTCGGCCGCCACTAGACGCTCGCGGCCCGCGACGGCCCGGGGCCCCGGCCCTCGAAACGGCCGGACCGCCGGAGTAGCATGGCGCCATGGGGCCGCTGGCGCCGCCGGTCGGACCGGCGATCACGGTGAAGCCATCCCGCGGGGGCGGTGACGCCCGCCGCGGGAGCACTTTGCCGGTCCGGGCCCGCGTGCCGCACGCGAGAGTTGCTCGCCCGCCGAATCTCGCCGGCGGCGGCCGGCGTCAAACCTGCCGATCATGAAAACTACACAGCGGACGGCGGAGGAGCAGCGGCTCTACGCGGCGGGTGATCGATCGGCCTACTGGAAGCGCTGGGGGCCTTATCTGAGCGAGCGCCAGTGGGGGACGGTGCGCGAGGACTACAGCCCCCACGGCACCGCCTGGGAGGCCTTCCCTCACGAGCACGCCCGGTCGCGCGCGTACCGGTGGGGCGAGGACGGGCTGGGCGGCATCTCGGACAATCACCAGCGCCTCTGCTTCGCGGTGGCCCTCTGGAACGGCCGCGACCCGATCCTGAAGGAGCGGCTGTTCGGCCTGACCGGTAACGAGGGCAACCACGGCGAGGACGTCAAGGAGTACTACTTCTACCTCGACTCCACGCCGACCCACTCGTACATGAAGTACCTCTACAAGTACCCGCAGGCCGAGTTCCCCTACGGACGGCTCGTCGAGGAGAATCGCTGGCGGGGACGCGGCGCCCCCGAGTTCGAGCTGGTGGACACCGGGGTCTTCGACGAGGACCGCTACTTCGACGTGGTGGTCGAGTACGCGAAGGCCGAGATCGACGACATCCTGATCCGGGTGAGCGTGACCAACCGGGGGCCGGAGGCGGC
>DATFAJ010000215.1:0-6037 GCA_035254745.1 Candidatus Methylomirabilota bacterium
CGGCCCGGCGCCCTTCGGCGCGCGCGAGCGGCGGCTCTTCGCCAATCATCTCGATCGACTGCTGACCCGGCCTCGCCCCGCATAGGCCGCGCGCGGCCCGGCCCCTCAGCCGAGGACGACCCGCACGCGATGGATGGCCCCGTCGCTCGTGAGGAGAACGCGGCCGTCCGCGACGTCCCGGCGGATCCCGTCGACCTCGATGGACGCGATGCCGCGGGTCACCCCGCTCGGGTTCTCCACCGCGATCTCGTAGCGAGACGCGTGGTACCGGAACGTGATGTCGAAGCGGCGCCATCCGCGCGGGATGCAGGGATCGAGATGCAGCACCGCGCCGCGTAGCCGGAAGCCGAGCAGCCACTCGAGCCCGGCCCGGTACATCCAGCCCGCCGAGCCGGTGTACCAGGTCCATCCTCCGCGGCCGACGTGGGGGTACTCGGCGTAGACGTCGGCGGCCGCCACGTACGGCTCCACCTTGTAGCGATGGACGCCGGCCCGGGTGCTCGCGCGGTTGATCGGGTTCAGGATCGAGAAGAGCTCGTTGGCCTTGTCGCCGTTCCCGAGCGCGGCGAAGGCCATGACCGCCCAGATGGCGGCGTGCGTGTACTGGCCGCCGTTCTCGCGAATGCCGGGCGGATACCCCTTGATGTACCCGGGGTCGAGCGGGGCCTGGTCGAAGGGCGGGGTGAAGAGCAGGATGAGCTCCTGATCCCGCCGCACCAGATATTCCTCCACCGCGGCCATGGCCCGCGCGGCCCGCGCCGGCTCGGCCGCGCCCGAGATCACCCCCCACGACTGCGCGATGGAGTCGATGCGGCACTCGGGGTTGACGACCGATCCCAGCGGGGTGCCGTCGTCGAAATAGGCGCGCCGGTACCAGTCACCGTCCCACGCGTGCGCCTCGAGCGAGGCCTTCAGCGCATGGACGTGCGCGCGCCAGGTGTCGGCCCGGGCGCCGTCGCCGCGCGCCTCGGCCAGCCGGGCGAACTCCCAGAGGGTGGTGTGCAGGAACCACCCGAGCCAGACGCTCTCCCCCCGTCCCTCGTGGCCCACCCGGTTCATGCCGTCGTTCCAGTCTCCGGTGCCGATCAGCGGAAGGCCGTGCGCCCCGACGGAGAGGCTGCGGTCGAGGGCGCGCGCGCAGTGCTCGAAGAGCGTGCCGCGCTGGGCCGAGACGGCGGGCTCGAAGTAGGCATCGTCGTGCCCGGCCGGGATCGCGGGGCCCTCGAGAAAGGGGACGATCTCGTCGAGGAGCGTCTCGTCCGCGGTGACCTCGAGGTAGTGCATGACCGCGTAGGGCAGCCAGACCGGGTCGTCCGAGATCCGGGTTCGTACGCCTCGTCCGGACGGCGGATGCCACCAGTGCTGGACGTCACCCTCCACGAACTGGCGACCGGCGGCCCGGAGGAGGTGCTCGCGCGCGACCTCGCGCTTCGCGACCGCGAGCGCCATGACGTCCTGGAGCTGGTCGCGGAAGCCGTAGGCGCCTCCCGCCTGGTAGAAGGCAGACCGGGCCCACAGCCGGCAGCCCAGCGTCTGATACAGGAGCCAGCGGTTCAGCATGAGATCCATCGAGCGGTCCGGCGTCTTGACCTGGATGGCGCCCAGGATGTCGTCCCAGTGGGTACGCACCGTTTCCAGCTCGAGGTCGAGGTCCGCGGCACGGTACCGTGCGAGGAGCACGCGGGCTTCGGCCGCCGAGGCCGCTTCGCCGAGGAAGAACACGATCTCCTCCCGGCCCCCGGCGGGCACGTCGATCACGGTCTGCAGCGCCGCGCACGGATCGAGACCCGCGCCGACCCGCCCGGATGGCCGGGCTCCGCTTTCCAGCAGCGCGGGATGATCCATGGTCCCGTGGCGACCGAGGACCTCGGCCCGATCACCGGTCCACCCGGTCTGGCGACCTCCGAGATCGGCGAACGCGACCCGATCCGCGAACTCCGGGCTCCACGCGTTGCGGGCGAACAGCGCTCCGGTCTCGGCGTCCAGCTCGGTGGCGACGAACGGCGCGGTCGCGGCGCGGGACGCCCCCAGCACCCACTCCACGTACGCGGTCACCGACAGGCGACGCGAGCGGGTGGAGCGATTCTCGAGCGTCAGCCGGGAGATCTTGATCGAGTCGGCCCGGGGCACGAACTGGACGAGGCGCGTCGCGACCCCGTGGGACGTGTGCTCGAAGCAGGTGTAACCCTGGCCGTGCCGCGCGACGTAGGTCGAGGCGTCCTTGCGGATGGGGAGCAGCGTCGGCCCCCAGAGCTCCCCCGTCTCCTGGTCCCGGATGTAGATCGTCTCGCCCGGCGGGTCGCCGACCGGGTCGTTGGACCACGGGGTCAGCTGGTTCTCCCGGCTGTTGACCGACCAGGTGTAGCCGGCGCCCGACTCGGAGACCTGGAACCCGAACGCGGAGTTGGCGATGACGTTGACCCAGGGCGCAGGGGTCCACTGTCCCTCCCCGAGGACGGTCGCGTATTCACGCCCATCCTCGACGAAGCCGCCGAGACCGTTGAAGAACTCGGAGACCCCGCGCGGGGGCGGGACGTCCACCGGCGACGCCGGCCTGATCGGACGCCGGCGGAGCGCGGTGGGGGCCGGAGGGGGCTCGGCGCGCGCGAGCTGCTCGGCGAGCGTGCCGTGCCGGCTCAGGAGCACGACCCGGGCCGCCAGCTGCAGCGCGGCGTGATCCGGGGCCGATAGCAGGTCTTTCCGGAGGATGAAGACGTTGCCGCGAGGGCCAACCTCCCGCTCGTCTCGTCGCGCCGACTGGCTCGTTCGCAGGAGCGCCTCGAGCGAGCTCTGGAGCTCCTGGGTATAGGAGTGCGCCTTCTCGTTCACGATGACGAGGTCGACGGCCAGCCCCTTCACGCGCCAGTACTCGTGAGCGCGGAGGAGCTGCCGGACGATCCCGCGATCCTCCAGCTCGTCGATCCGGACCAGGACGATCGGAATCTCGCCGGAGATCTGCTGGGCCCACAGGGCCGAGGGTCCCGACGTCGTCCGGGTCAGTGCGTCCGGAGCGGGCCGCAGGCCGGGGTCGGAGTAGAGGATCCGGCTGGCCAGGTTCTGGAAGAGATGGGCCTCCTCCGGCTCGATCCCGAGGTGATGGCACTGGACCTGCGCCTGCGTCCAGGCCAGCGTGACGGTGCGCTCGAAGGTGGCGGGGTCGCGATACTTGTCGGCCAGGGCCACCGCGGCGTCGCGTGACGGGGCGACGAGGGTGGAGTAGATGAGGCGCGCGCTCCCGCCGGGCTCGAGCCGGATCCGGCGCCTCAGGCTGAAGATGGGGTCGAGGACCGACCCCACGGTGTTCGACAGGGGCCGCCCGTCGATCACCGACATCGGCGTGCGGATGGTCCGCCCGCGGCCGAGGAAGCGCCCCCGGTCGGTCTCGTACTGCGCGCCGCCGCCGATCTGGCCCTCGACGACGACGGTGTGGGCGGCCCAGATCGACGGCTCCCCGGCCGCGCGGACCCGGCGGGTGGCGAGCAGGCCTCCGAGGTCGGGGAGCGCCTCGGTCTGGACGAAGAGGTTGGAGAACACCGGGTGCGCGGCATCGGCGGCCGGAGGGGCCAGCACCAGCTCGGCGTAGGATGTCAGCTCGAGCTCGCGCGCGTGCGGTCCGAGGTTCGTGATCGAGACACGGCGGATCTCCGCGTCGTCCTCGGGAGAGACCAGCACCTCGAGCGCGGTGGTGATCGTGCCGTCGCGGCGATGGAACTCGGCCCGGTCCTCGGAGAAGGTCACCCGGTAGCTGTCGGGCTCGACCCCGGTGGGCTGGTACCCGGCCGACCACACCGCGCCGCTCTGGACGTCGCGCAGGAAGATGTAGGTCCCCCAGGCGTCTCGCGTGACGTCCTCGCGCCACCGCGTGATCCCGAGGCCGGCGCACCGGCTGTAGCCCGAGCCGGCGGTGGTCAGCATCACCGCGTAGCGCCCGTTCGAGAGCAGGTGCGTACGGGGCGTCGGGCCGTGGGGCGTCGTGAACTGCCGGAAGACCGGCTCGACGAAGTCGCGGAGATGGGCCGGCGCGTGCACCTCCTCGACCCGGGGGCGCGCGACGGCCACGTCGCGGGGCGCGCGCTCCTGGAGGAGCAGGTCGGTGGCCTGCACGATGGGCTCGGCGTGGAACCGCGCGCGCATCACGCCCCCGTGGAGCGCGTTCGAGAGGGCGATGAGGGTCATGCCCTGATGGTGCGCCATGTAGGCCCGGACGGTCGCCATCCGGCTCCCCTCGGGGAGCCGCGATCGCGTGTAGTCGAGGGCCTCGTAGAAACCGTACGGCCCGCGGGCGCCCACCGCGACGAGGGCCGAGAAGTTCCGGGCGGCGGCCGCCGGATCGACCATCGTGGCGAGGGCGGTCGCGTAGGGCGCAACGACCAGGTCTTCCCCGAGACCCCGCTCGAGGCCGAGGCCGGGGACGCCGAAGTTCGAGTACTGGTACGTGAGGTCCAGATCGCGCACGTTGTAGGCCGACTCTGAGATGCCCCAGGGGACGCCGTGCTCCGCGCCGTAGCTCATCTGACGGCGGACCACGAGGTGATAGGTCTCGTCGAGCAGGCTGCCCACCGGGGACTGCATCACCAGCGCGGGCATCAGGTACTCGAACATGGAGCCGGACCAGGACAGCAGCGCCGACCCGATTCCCACCGGGGTCATCGGCCGGCCGAGGTGGAACCAATGCGACACTGGGACGTCGCCCTTGGCGATGGCCACGAAGCTGGCGAGCCGCGCCTCGGAGGCGAGCAGGTCGTACGCGCCCGCGTCGAGGCTGCCGTCGGTGACGCGGTAGCCGATGGAGAAGATCTTGCGACTGGGGTCGAAGAGGAAACCGAACTGCATGTCGTCCGCGAGCTCCCGCGCGGCGCGACCGGCGGCCAGGAGGCGACGGACGAGCGCGGCGGCGGACGCCGAGGAGCGCTCCAGGGCGTCGATGGCCTGGTCGAGGACCGCGATCGTCTCCTCACCCGCGGGGCCCTCGCGGAGGGCGGTCTCGCGAAGGGCCGTCAGCTCGACGATCACCGGCCGGCAGCGGTCGGGCAGATCGGCGGGGGTGGGGGACGAGGACCGGAGAGAGCGGAAGGCGGTCAAGAGATCGGGATGACCGGTCGAGAGGTCGGTCTCGAGGAGCGACGCCCAGGGCAGGATGGTCTGGAGGTCGCGCTCGTGGCCGGCGATGGTGGCGCGCGCGGCCTGGGCCCAGACGCGGACGTCGGAGCTGTCGGGCTCCCCGCGCTCGGCGGTCAGCGCGCGCGACATGTCCACGAGGGTGTCGGCGTGGACAGCCAGGTCGCGCAGGCGGGTCACCCATTCTGCGGCGGTCGCCGGGGGCTCGTGGAGCGCGGTGGTCAGGGCCGCGCAGGTCTCGGTGAGATCGCGGAGGGTGACGGTCTGGGTCCGCCGGTCGTCGGCGAGCCCGCTCGCGGCTTCCGCGACAAGGAGCACCGCGTCCCGTAGCCCGTCGAGCCGGGCGGGGTCCAGGAGCGGCTCGTGCAGCGCGGAGTGACAAGCGTTGCCGAGGGTGAGCAGGTGCGCGGCCAGGTTTCCGCTATCGACGGTGGACACATAGCGGGGCTCGAGCGGCCGGAGCCCGCCGGTGTCGTACCAGTTGTAGAAGTGGCCGCGGAACCGCTCGAGGCGGCGCGTGGTGCCGAGCGTCGCCTCGAGGTGGTCGAGGGTGTCGAGGACGCCGAGCCAGCCGAAGTCGCGCGCGGCCACGATCGCGAGCAGGTAGAGCCCGATGTTCGTGGGCGACGTGCGATGGGCGACGGTCGGTCGCGGATCCTCCTGGAAGTTGTCGGGTGGGAGGAAGGTATCGTCCGGCCCGACGAAGGTCTCGAAGAAACGCCAGGTACGGCGTGCCGTCGAGCGGAGGATCTGACGGTCCGGGGCGGAGAGGATCTGCGCCGGCGACGGGCGCGGCGGGCGGCTCACCCAGCGGGCGGCCAGCGGAGAGAGCGCCCACGCGATCGCGAACGGCGCGGCGATCGCGGCGCTCTCCGGGCGCAGGAGCACGACGAGAGCCCCGCTTGCCGCGGCGAGGATC
>DATFAJ010000216.1:0-17559 GCA_035254745.1 Candidatus Methylomirabilota bacterium
CAGGGAGTGCAGCAGCAGCAGGTCGGGACCGCGGCCCGTCTGGACCAGGTCGAAGTCCGAGCGGGCCGCGGTCACCGGGGCGTCCCGGCTAGCAGTGCCGGCAGGGCGGGAACTCCCGCGAGTAGACCGGCTGCTCGAGGAACTTCTGGGGATCGTAGGTCCAGAACTGGCTGACCGCCGGATAGGTGTGGATCACCGTGTTCTGGAGCACGCCCCCCACCTTCTCGACCTTCCGGATGTAGATGTTCTGGGTCGGGTTGCCGTACGCGTCGATCTTGATCGGCCCGCGCGGCGCATCCTTGATCTCCACCCGCCGCAGCGCCGCCATCAGGGCGGCCCGGTCCTCCACGCGGCCGCCCACCGCCTTCACCGCCTCCTCGATGACCCGCGCGCCGGTGTAGCAGTTCTCCGAGTAGAAGGACGGCGGGCGCGAGTAGGCCTTCTCGAAGGCGGCGCGGAAGGCCCGGTTGGCCGGCGTGTCGAGGGCCGCCGAGTAGTGGTGGGCGCTGATCACCCCGATCGCCTCGTCGCCCAGCTGCGAGAGCACGTGCTCGTCCGAATAGGTCCCGCCCGCGATCAGCGGGATCCGGCCCTTGAGGCCGCTGTCCGCGTACTGCTTGGAGAAGAGCACGCTCCAGCGCCCGAGGGCCACCACGAACACCGCGTCCGCGTCCCGCTTCACCTGGGCGAGGTAGGGCGCGTAGTCCTGGATGTTCAGCGGCACCCAGATCTTCTGGATGATCTGCCCGCCGTTGTCCTCGAAGGCCTTGTGGAAGCCGCCGACCGTCTCCCACCCGAACGCGTAGTCGAGCCCGATCGTGACCACCTTCTTGTACTTGAGGGTCTTCGCCGCGTACTCCCCGAACGGGTGCATGTTCCCGCCCGCCGAGAAGCCGGTGCGGATCAGCCACTTCGGCCGCTTCCGCTGGGTGAGATCCTCCGCCGAGTTGATCGGGTAGATGGTGGGGATGCCGGCCGCCTCGATCGGCGGCACCAGCGCGTAGGCCACGTTGGAGAGGATGACCCCGGCGAGCAGGTTGACATGATCGCTGTCGATCAGCTTCCGGAGCTTCGCCACCGCGGTGGCGGGCTGGCCCTCGGTGTCCTCCAGGATGACCTCGAGCTTGCGGCCCGCGATCTGCATGCCGTGCTCCTGCCAGTACAGCTCGCAGCCGCTGTACATGTCCTTGCCCGCCTGGGCGATGGCACCGGAGAGCGGGGAGAGGAACCCGATCTTGATCGGCGCCTGGGCCGCGGCGGGAGCGGGCCCCGCGCCCACGAGCAGCGACATGACCCCCATCAGGAACGCCCCCTTCAGGATTGCAGCAACGCGCATGGGTGGAGCTCCTTTCCGGGCCTGGGCCCGGGACAGTCTACCCCTTGGACCCCCAAGTGGGATATATGAGCGGGGTGCGCGTCGAGCTCCTGCTGACCGCGGTGGTGGGGCTGGGTGCGCTCTCCATCGACATGTTCCTGCCGTCGCTCCCGGCGATCGCGACCGCCTTCGCGGCGCCCCCCGCCACCGTGCAGCTCACCGTGACCCTCTTCCTCATGGCCTTCGCGCTCTCCCAGCTCGTCTACGGCCCGCTCTCCGATCGCTACGGCCGCCGCGGGGTGCTGCTCGGAGGGCTCGCCCTCTACGCGGTGGCCGGCCTGGCCTGCGCGATGGCCCCCGGCATGGGCGTGCTCATCGGCGCGCGGGTGCTCCAGGCCCTCGGGGGCGGCACCGGCCCGGTGGTGGCGCGGGCGGTGGTCCGCGACCTCTACGACCGCGAGCGCGCGGCGCGGGTCTTCTCCTACATGAGCATGGCCCAGTCGCTCAACCCGATGCTGGCCCCCATCCTCGGCGGCTACGTGCACGAGGCCTTCGGCTGGCGCGCGATCTTCTGGGTGCTGGCCACCCTCGGCACCCTGTTTGTCGTGCTGATGGCGGTGGGCGTGCGCGAGACCAACGTGCGCCGCGATCCCACCGCGCTGCACCCGGGGCGGATGGGCCGCAACCTCGCGGTGCTGCTCGGCGACCGGAGCTACCTCGGCTACGTGCTGGTCAACGCCCTGATGTTCGGCGGGCAGTTCGCGTTCATCTCGGGCTCGCCCTTCGTGCTGATCGGCGTGCTGGGCGTCTCGCCGAGCGTCTTCGGCCTTTGCTTCGGCGGGGTGGCCTTCGGCATCATGACCGGCACCTTCCTCTCCGGCCGGTTCGGCGGACGGATCGGGCTCGACCGCACCATCCTCCTCGGGACGAGCCTGGGGGCGACCGCGGGCCTCGCGCTGGCCGCGCTCGCGTGGAGCGGCATCCTCACGGTGGCCGCGGTGATCGCGCCGATGTACGTGTTCGCGGTGGGGCTCGGGCTCACCCTGCCCAACGGCATGGCGGGGGCGGTCGGCCCCTTTCCGCACATGGCCGGGCTCGCCGCCGCGGTGGCGGGCTTCCTCCAGCTGACCGGCTCCGCCCTCTACAGCATGGCGGTCGGGCACTTCTTCGACGGCACCGCGCGGCCGATGGCCACCGCGATCGCGCTGGCGGGCGTCGCCGCGCTCGCGTGCTTCCAGGGGCTCCGTTCGAGGCGGGCGCCGGACGTGCTAGCATGAGCGCCATGGCCGCGCGCCCCGCCAAGATCATCCGCTTCCCCACCCGCCCCGAGCCCCGGAGCGGTGGCTCCGCCTCGAAACTCCCCACGGGGAGTCTGCCCGCGGGGAGCCTGGTAGAGGCGCGCCGCTGCCGCGGTCAGTCGGAAGCCCTGGTGGTGCGCGGGCTCCTCGAGAGCGAAGGCATCCGCGTGGTGCTCCAGAGCCGGCTCGCCCAGTCCGTGTATCCCTTCAGCGTGGGCGATCAGGGCGAGGTGCTGCTCCTGGTGGCCGCGGCGGACCTGCCGCGGGCGCGCGCGGTGCTGGCGCGGCGGGCGTAACCGGCCCCCGAACCTGCCTGCCCCGTCGACCACCCCTCACCCTGCCCTCTCCCCTGAGGGGAGAGGGATATGAGGTGGCTTCGCTATCTGTAGAACTTGTCGGGGTCGGGATCCTGCTTGCTGTTGAAGGCGCGGCCCATCTCCTTGGCCTCGTCGGTGTGGTAGTAGTTCGCCACCAGGTGGTCGATGGTGAGGCGGGACATGCCGGTGACCCCGTTGTGCCGCGCGTGGAAGGCGGCCTTGAGCGCGGCCAGGGCCTGGGGCCCACGCTTCTTCAGCTCCTCGCACACCGCTTCGGTGCGCGCGCGTAGCTCGGCGTGGGGCGCCACCTCGTTGGCGAGGCCCATCGCCTGCGCTTCCTTCGCGGTGTACTTGCGGTTGAGGTACCAGATCTCCTTGGCCCGCTTGCGTCCCACCGAGTCCTCGAGATACCACGTCCCGAACCCCGCGTCGTAGGAGCCCATCGCGGGGCCCACCTGGCGGAACGTCGCCTGCTCGCTCGCCACCGTGAGGTCGCACATGTTGGCGAGCACGTTGCCCCCGCCCACCGCGAAGCCGTTGACCATCGCGATGACCGGCACCGGCATCATGTCGATCAGGGTGTAGAGGTCCACCACCGGCGGTACGTTGTGGTAGTGGAGCTGGCCGTCGTTGGGCTCCTTCTCGCCCCCGATGCAGAAGAAACGGTCGCCCGCCCCGGTGATCACCACCACCCGCACCCCCGCGTCGTTGCGCGCCTCGTTGAGCGCCTGGGTCATCTCGAGCACGGTCTGGCGCCGGAAGGTGTTGCCCTTGTCGGGCCGGTTGATGGTGAGCCAGGCGATCTGGTTCTTCACCTCGAAGAGAATGTCCGTGTAGGCCATGGGGTGACTCCTTCGTCGACGGGTTAGCGGTCGTGGATGCGGAACAGGCGGCGTGCGTTGTCGGTGACCACCGGGCCGAGCGCCTCGAGCGTCATCCCGCGCAGCACGGCCACGTGGGCCGCGGTGATGGCGACCCACGCGGGCTCGTTGCGCTGGCCCCGGTGCGGGTGCGGGGGCAGGAACGGACAGTCGGTTTCGAGCACGAGGCGGTCGGCGGGCACGAAGCGGGCGACCTCGGGCAGGGCGCGCGCGTTCTTGTAGGTCACCGGACCGGCCAGGGAGATGAAGAGGCCCAGGTCGAGGCAGCGCTTGGCCACCTCCACGTCGGCCGAGAAGCAGTGCATGACCCCGCCGACCAGGCCGACGCGCTCCTCGGCCAGGATCGCGAGCGCCTCCCGGTGCGCGTCGCGGCAGTGGATCACCACCGGCCGGCCGAGCCGGCGCGCCATGTCGAGCTGGCGGCGGAACACCACCGCCTGCACCTCGGGCGGCGAGAGATTGCGGAAGAAGTCGAGCCCCATCTCGCCGAGCGCCACCACCTTCGCGGAGCCACGCGCGAGGCGCTCCATCGCCTCGAAGTCGGCCTCGGTGGCCTCCGCCGCGTCGTGGGGATGGATCCCCACGGTGGCGTGCACGGAGTCGAGCCGCTCGGCGAGCGCCACCGCGGCGGGATTGGTCTCCCGGTCGGTCCCGATGGTCACCATGCCGGTGACGCCGGCCGCGCGCGCCCGCTCGAGCACACCGTCCAGGTCCTCGACGAGCTCGGGGAAGTGCAGGTGCGCGTGGGTGTCGAAGAGCGGCGGTGACGTCATCGCTTGCCGGACCTCTCCGGCTCTGCCCTCACCTTCATGATCCGCGGACCGTCCATCTCCACGATCGTCCAGCGGTAGCCGTCCGCGGCCGTCGTCGTGCCCGGCCGCGGGACCGCGCCCAGGCGGTGCAGCAGGAACCCCGCGACGGTCTGGTAGTCCGGCGACTCGGGGAGCGGCAGCCCGACCTGCTCCCGCAGGTCGCGGATGGTCGCGGTCCCGTCGATCATATAGGAACCGTCGGGGAGGCGGGCCACCGACGAAAGGCGCGAGCTCTCCCGCTCGTCGCGGATCTCGCCCACGATCTCCTCCAGGAGATCCTCAGTGGTGACGAGCCCGGCGACCTGGCCGTACTCGTCCACCACCAGGGCCAGGTGCAGGCGGCTCGACTGGAACTGGCGGAGCACCGCGCTGACCGGCGCGCTCTCCGGCACGAACAGCGGCGGGTGCATGAGCCGCTCGAGGTTCACCGGCTGCTCCAGGGCCGCGCAGCGGAACAGGTCCTTGATCACCACGACCCCGAGCGCGTTCTCGATCGATCCCCGGAAGACGGGCAGGCGGGTGTGGCCGAGCCGGGCCGCGTGCCGCAGGATCTCGGCGGGGGGCGTCTCGATGTCGAGGCCCAGGATGTTCGGGCGCGGCACCATCACCAGACGCACCGGGGTGTCCGTGAACTGGAACACGCGGTTGACCAGGTCCCGCTCGCCGGCCTCGAAGACGCCCTGTACGGTGCCCTCGCGGACGAGGTACTTCACCTCCTCCTCGGAGACCAGCGGGGCGGCCGGCGCGTCCGCCCGCCCGATCAGGGTGAGGATGAGCCGGGCGGCCCACGTGAGGACGCGCCCCGGCCCCGCGAGCAGGCGCGTCAGCCCCGCGACCGGCCGCGCCACCAGGGCGGCCAGCCGCTCCGGGTCGCGCAGGGCCAGCGCCTTGGGCGTGAGCTCGCCGATCACCAGCGACACGAACGCGATCACGAGGACCACGATCGCGAGCGCGACCGACCGGCCCCACGCCCCGGGCAATCCCGCTTCCTGGAGCCAGGGGGCGAGGGCCTCCGCCCCGGCGGCGCCACCCACCGCGGAGGCGAGCGTGCCGGCCAGCGTGATCGCGATCTGGATGGCGGCGAGGAGCGCGTCGGGGTTCTTCTTGAGGGCCTCCGCCGTCTCGGCGCCCGACACGCCTTCGGCGCGCAGCTGGGCGAGCCGCGACGGGCGGGCGGAGACCAGTGCGATCTCGGAGCCGGCGAAGAACGCGTTGGCCAGGATCGACACGCCGACGAGCAGCACTTCCACCCAGATGCTGTCCATCACCCGTTCCTCAGGGAATCACGGTGAACCGCAGTCGGCCGATGAGCTGGCCGGAAGCCGTGATGACGTCGACGCGATAGTGGCCCGCGATCGGGGGCTGGAGGTCGGTGTAGCGCGAGTAGGTGCGGAAGCCGCGCCGGCGGCCGCCCTGCACCGGGGTGGGCAGGGCCACGTAGGCCACCCGGTCGTGGTCGCGCCACCAGACGTGGCCGATGGCCTGCCGGACACCCGCCGGTGCATAGACGGCAGTGTAGGCCGCCAGCTCCCCCCACTCCATCACCGTCGCGGCGGTGAGCACCCCGCCTTCCACCGCCTCCACCGGCTGCATCTCGGTGACCGCGCGCGCCACCACGGCGCGGGCCAGGAAGAGGGGCGCGGGCGGGACGAGGATCCGCCCGGCCCACACGAGACCGATCGCGAGCACCGCCGCGCCCAGCGCGCGGGCGTGGGCGCGAAGCCAGCCCGCGCCGCCGCGACGGAACGCGGGGGCGAGCGCGAGGGCGGAGAGCACCGCGCCACCCTCCAGGGCCAGGATCGGTCGCACGCCGACCAGCGGCAGCGCGACATTGAGCGCGGCGAAGATCGAGAAGCCCAGGAGGGCATGGTTCAGCCAGGGGCGCGGGTGGACCAGTCGCCGATAGAGCGGGTCGATCGCGGTCACCAGCGCGCCCGCGGCCACCGCCACCGGGAAGACCACGTTGGGCGCGTCGAAGGTGGCCGCCGCGTAGTAGGCGGGGAGCACGAAGAGCAGCAGGTTGTGGTAGAGCGTCTGGATCGTGTAGTCGGCCGCGGTGAGCACGAGCCGCTGGCCGCGCTCGAGGAGCGGCGCGCGCAGCTCGGTGATCAGCACGAAGAGCAGCCACAGCAGCAGCAGGTAGCCGACGATCCAGCCCACGTGGGGCAGGCCCCGCCGGAACACGAGGAGGGCGGCCAGCCCCAGGGCCAGCGAGACGATCGAGATCGGCCAGCCCCCGAGCCAGCCGACGATCGGCAGGCGGGCCGCGGACGGAGCAGGCGGCTCGGTCACGTGGCCGCGGGAACCGCCGGGGCCGGGATCCCCTGCTTGCGCCAGTAGAAGAGGAAGAGCGAGATCGTGAAGAGCGACTGGCTGACCGCGAGCACGCAGTCGAAGAGGACCCGGGCCACGAAGTGATTGGCCTCCGGCACCGCGCGGAAGGTCTGCCCGCCCGCCACCGCCAGCCCGAAGATCAGCACGAAGAGCACGGTGGCGGTCCCGAGGATGCTCCAGCGCTGGCCGGCGGTGACCGCGGCGGCCCGCCGCCACGCGGTGAGCGGCGACGCCCCGTCGATCACCACCACCGAGTCGACGAGGGCGAACCGGACCAGGAGGACGAGGATCAGGAGCGAGAGGCCGACGAGGGCCGCGCCCCCCAGCAGCTGCACCGCCGGCCCCGCGGTGTACACCGCGAGCCAGCCGAGCGAGGGCATCAGGAGCACCCAGATCACCATGAAGCGCACCAGCATCAGGCGAGGCCACGCGTTGAAACCCTCGGCGAGGGCCTGCCAGTAGCCGACGGGCGCCCCCTGCTTGATGCGCAGGAGCGCGGAGAGCATCGCGCTCACCACGAAGGGATCGAGCACCACCTGGGCGGTGAGCACGATCCGGAGGGCGCGCCCGGCGGTGTCCTCCCCGGGCTCGAAGAACTCGAGGTAGTTGAGCAGGATGTGCGTCGGCAGCCACACCGTGAGCGAGAGGAGGGTGAACAGGTGCAGGTGGTGGCCGAGGAGCCGGAACGTCTCCCCGAGCACGGCGCGCACTACTTGACCTTGGAGCCCGAGGGCACGTCCTTGTCCAGGGTGAGCAGCGACACCGTGCCCTCGTGCGACGCCGCCAGCACCATGCCGTTGGACTCCACCCCCATCAGCGTGGCCGGCTCGAGGTTGGCCACGATCACCACCTTGCGCCCGACCAGGGCGGCCGGCTCGTAGTGCTCGGCCACGCCCGCCACCAGCGTGCGGGTCTCCTCGCCCACCCGGATCGAGAGCTTGAGCAGCTTCTTGGACTTCGGCACGCGCTCGGCGGCCAGCACCTCCGCGACCCGCAGCTCCACCTTCTGGAAGTCGCCGATCGCGATCTTGCCCCCCTCACCCTGCCCTCTCCCCTCCGGGGAGAGGGTTCCGGACTCCCTCTCCCCTCGGGGAAGAGCGCCGGAGTGAGGGGCCTGGGCGGCGTGGGTCTTGGTGTCCACGCGCGGGAAGAGCCCGGAGATCTTGCTCACCCGCGGCACCGAGCCGAGCCGTCCCACCACCGCCGCCTCGAGGGTGAGCGGACCGCTCGCGCCGATCGCCTCGCGGATCTTCCGGGCCGCGTCGGGCAGGAAGGGCTCCAGCACGACGCCGAGGAAGCCGAGCGAGTCGGCGAGCGTGGCCAGCACGCGCTCGAGCCGCGGGCGCTTCGCAGGGTCCTTGGCCAGCGCCCACGGCGCGCTCGCGTCCACGTAGCGGTTGACCGTGCCGATGAAGGCCCAGATCCCGGCGAGCGCTTTCTGGAAGGCGAACTCCTCCATCGCGCGCTCGACCGCGGCCCGGGCCTCCGCCGCGGCGGTCGCGATCTCCCGATCCGCGGCCTCGACCGGCGCGGTCACCTGCGCCACCGGGCCACCCGCCGCGATCAGGGTGGACGCCCGGCTCGCCAGGTTACCCAGGTCGTTGGCGAGATCGGCGTTGAGGCGATCCACCAGCGCCTCCTCGCTGAAGCTCGCGTCGAGACCGAAGTTCATCTCCCGGAGCAAGAAGTAGCGGAACGCGTCGTGGCCGTACTTGTCGGTGAGCTGAAAGGCCTCCACCACGTTGCCGACGGACTTGGACATCTTGCTGCCGCCGAGCGACCAGTACCCGTGCACGTTGAGCCGACGGTAGAGCGGGATGCCGGCCGCCTTCAGCATGGTCGGCCAGTAGACCCCGTGCGGCTTCAGGATGTCCTTGCCGATCAGGTGCTCGACGTGCTCCCAGAGCCCTCGCGTCTTCTCGTCGCCGCCCGAGACCGCCGAGTAGTAATTCAGCAGTGCGTCGAACCAGACGTAGGTCACGTACTTGTCGTTGAAGGGCAGCGGGATGCCCCACTCGAGGCGCGTGGTGGGCCGGCTGATCGACAGGTCTTGGAGAGGCTCGCGGAGGAATCCCAGCACCTCGTTCCGGTACCGGTCCGGCTGGATGAAGCCCGGATTGTCCTCGAGGTGCTTGATCAGCCACGTCTGGTACTTCGACATCCGGAAGAAGTAGTTCTTCTCCTTGATGAACGTGAGCGGGGTCTGGTGATCGGGGCACTTGCCGTCCACGATCTCCTTCTCGGTGTAGAAGCGCTCGCAGCCGTAGCAGTACCACCCGCCGTACTCCCCGAAGTAGATCTCCCCCGCGTCGTAGAGCCGCTGCAGGATCTCCTGCACGACCTTCTGGTGGCGCGGCTCGGTGGTGCGGATGAAGTCGTCGTTGGTGATGCCGAGACGCCGCCAGGTCTCCTGGTAGGCGGCCGCGATCTCGTCCGCGTAGGCCCGCGGCGACTTTCCGGCCGCCGCCGCCACCTGGGCGATCCGCTCGCCGTGCTCGTCGGTGCCGGTGAGAAAGTAGACGCGGTC
This sequence comes from Candidatus Methylomirabilota bacterium, assembly GCA_035254745.1. Taxonomy (GTDB): domain Bacteria; phylum Methylomirabilota; class Methylomirabilia; order Rokubacteriales; family CSP1-6; genus CAMLFJ01. The sequence continues at coordinate 9,485 of DATFAJ010000216.1, forward strand.
GCCGCGCAGGCGCCGGTAGCGGCACATCGCGTCGGCCATGATCGTGGTGCAGGCGTGCCCGAGGTGCGGCCGGGCGTTGACGTAGTAGATCGGGGTGGTGAGGTAGAAGGTGCTCATGGGTCGGGTGGGCCGGCCCGTCAGGCCGGCTTGATGTGGTCGCGTCCCTCCCAGGTGAGCTGGTCGAGCGGCACCTCGGCCTCGGTGCCGTCGGGGAAGCCGACCACCACCGACTGCTTGAGCACCCGCAGCGAGCGGACCTTGCCGGTCATGCAGCCGCCGCCCCCGCAGGAGGCCGAGCAGGGGCTGTTCACCCGCGGCAGCCGCGAGCGCAGCGCCTCGTAGGTCGAGAACTCGTAGAGCAGGCAGCACTTGAGCCGCCCGCAGTTGCCGAGGAGCCGGCTGTCGGTGAGCGGCATGTCCTGCGCCTTGGCCATCTTCACCGAGATCGGGTCGAACTTGCGCAGGTGCGACGAGCAGCAGAGCTGCCGGCCGCACGGGCCGATGCCGTCGAGCAGCTTGGTGGTGTCGCGGGCCCCGATCTGCCGCATCTCGATCCGGGCGTGGAACTCGCGGGCGAGGTCGCGGACCAGGTCGCGGAAGTCCACGCGCTCCTCGGAGTTGAAGAAGACGGTGACACGGCGGCGGGAGGGGTCCATCTCCACGTCCACGATCTTCATGGCGAGGCCGCGCGTCCGAGCGGTCCGCGCGCAGGTCTCGACCCCCTTCACCTCGAGGGCCCGGCGCTCGCGCCAGTCGGCCACCTCACGCCCGTTGGCGCGCCGCACGACCCGGCGGTAGACGCGGTCGAGCTTGAACGACGGCACCGGCCGCTTGGGCCGCCGCACCTCGCCGAGCACGGTGCCCCCGCCGGTCTCCACCAGCACGAAGTCGCCGACGTGCAGGTCGGGATCGGTGGTCTGGTAGTCCTCGGTGAGGAGCGGCTCGCGCAGGCGCACCCCGACCAGGTAGCGGGGCGATTCGTCGACGGGGGCCTGGACCGCCTCGGGGGTCGCCGGCTCGATCGACTCGCTCATGACCTCACGCCGCTTCCACCAGGCGCCCGAGCAGCACCTCCACGCTGAGGCGCGGGGACACGTTGCCCTGGATCGCCAGCCAGGCCTCCCGACAATCGCGCAGCGCGCGCAGCACCGAGTCGAGCGAGCGCTCGCGCCCCGCCGCCATCGCCGATTCGCCGAAGGCGGCGAGCCGGGCCGGGGCGCCGGCCAGCGCGCACAGCAGATCGCGATGCCACAGCCAGCACGCCTGGACGAAGGTCTCCGCCGCCTGCCGGTCGCGACCCACCTGATCGCCCAGCTTGAGGATGGCCTCCGCGCCCTGGGTCCGGGCGAGGGCGAGCTGGCGCAGGCTCTGTGCGTGGGCGTCGGTGCGCACGTCGGGCAGGAGCGCCGGCACGCCCTCGACGAGCCGCGGCCGGAAGCGCACCACCTGGCAGCGCGAGAGCACCGTCGGCGGCAGCGCCCGGAGCTGGGTGAGGATCAGCACGATCACCGTCTGCGCCGGCGGCTCCTCCAGGGTCTTGAGGAAAGCCTGGGGCGTGGCCAGCGTCATCTTCTCCGCCTCGTCCACGACGAAGACCTTCACGCGCGCTTCCATCGGCTTGAGCGCGGCCAGCCGCTCCAGCTCCCGGATGGTCTCGACGCGCAGGGCCTGGGCTCCCTTGGGATTGCCGGCCGGCGGCGTCGGCCCCAGCAGGTGCACGTCGGGATGGCGGCCCCGGGCGGCGCGCTCGGCCGCGGGTCCGCCATCGGGCGCAACCAGCGCGGCGGCGAAGGCCAGGGCGGTCGCCCTCCGGCCCGAGCCCTCGGGTCCCACGAAGGCGTAGGCGTGGGCCACGCGCCCGGTATCGAGGGCCCGCCGCAGCAGCGTCACCGCCTCGGGCTGGTCGCGGATACCGTCAAGCGCCACGGCCGCCTCTCCGCCGCGCCAGGCACTCGTCCACCGCGCGGGTCACGTCGGCGTGCAGCGCGTCCGGGGCGCGGCCCGCGTCGAGCACCGTCACCCGGCTCTTGTCACTGCGGGCGATCTCGAGATAGCCCTCGCGCACGCGCCGGTGAAAGGCCAGGTCCATCTTCTCGAAGGCGTCGAGGGCACGGCCCCGGATGCGCTGCATACCCTCCACCGGGTCCAGGTCGAGCACGAGGGTGAGGTCCGGCAGCACCCCGCCCGTGGCGAGCAGGTTCAGCTCGCCGATCGTCTGGACGTCCACCCCCTGCCCGTGGCCCTGGTAGGCGACGGTCGCATCGGCGTAGCGGTCCGAGATGACCACGGCGCCCCGCGTCAAGGCGGGCGCGATCACCCGGGTGACGTGCTCCTGCCGGGCGGCCATGAACAGGAAGGTCTGGGTGAGAGGGGTGGGGGTCGGCCCGTCGGCCTCGAAGAGGGCCCGGATCCGGAGCCCGAGAGGGGTGCCGTCGGGCTCGCTGGTCTGGACCACCTCGGTGCCGCGGCTCGTCAGGTACTGCGCCAATCGCGCGCACTGGGTGGACTTTCCGGAGCCTTCCACGCCCTCGACGGTGATCAGCGCCCCGCGCATGCGCGTACTCTAACACCGATTGGGAGAGGTCGTCGTCACGCCGCTGACCACCTCAGGGAAATTCGTTCCACAGTACTGTAACCGCCTTTCCTAACGCAGGGCAGCGAACCCGCGCCGGATCCGGCGATTTACCCTGTTTCCCCCGTGGCGCGTCTCTTGCTCTGATTCTTGTTTGCCCGAGGCGGAGAGCGGGTTGAACCATGGACCCCTCGCCACACACCGGTTCTGCGCGAGGGGTGAGCCCGCCTCCGCTCTCGGGTCCAGCGCGACGCAGATGTCGCGAAACGCGGAGCGTGCTGGACGCGTCACAGGAGCAGGAGAGGGCTTCAAGCCCGGTCGGATCTCGACCGATATAGAGAGTAGCGCGGCGAGCCGACACGAGGACGGGAGGCACGTGACCATGGGCCTGGCCGGATTGATCAGGACGGCGGTGCTGGTGGGACTGGGTGCGATATGGCTGCTCGCGTGACCCTTCAGAGCCCGGGAATGCGTGGCCGCGGAATCGGCTGGAAGGCCGAGCGCTGCGCCGCTCCTGAGACGTGCGATCTGCACCTCTGCGTTGCCGACGACGAGGGCGCGTACTGGCATCCCGCGGATCCGCTCGCGTTCGCCAAGTGGCGGGTGCGCGCCGACGTCGATGCCATCCCGGTCCACGTCATGGTCAAGGTGGGCCGTGGCTGGGAGGCGCTCCGTCGAGGTGCCGTGATGGGCGCGGTGGGCCTCGGCGGGACCGCCGCGGTGCTCGGGATGTGGTGGGGCCGTCAGAGGATCTTCTCCATGAAGACGCTGAGCGGGTCCGGCACGTACTCTCCGAAGGCCTCCCGCTCCGCGTAGCCTGCCGCCCGGTAGAGCGCGAGCGCCTCCGGCTGGTGGATGCCGGTCTCGAGGCGCAGGCAGCGCAGGCCCTCCCGTCGTGCCTCGGCCTCGATGTGGTCCAGGATGAGTCGCCCGAGCCGACGGCCCCGCGCTTCCGGCACCACGTACATCCGCTTCAGCTCGCCGTAGCCGACGTCGATCCGCAGCGCGCCGCAGCCGACCGCCACCATCCCGCGACGGGCGACGATGAAGCGCACGTTCGGCGCGGCCAGGGCCTCCACGTCGAGGAAGTGGTTGCTCTCGGGCGGGTAGAGCGCGCTCTGGTAGGCGTCGAGGGCCTCGAGGAGCCGCGCCACCTCGGGCTGGCGGGGCGATTCCATCGCCAGCGTGATCGCGACGCTCATCGAGGCCGGCGCGGGCGGATCGCGCGCCGCGCCGCCGCCCAGTAACGGAGCCGCGGGGGCACGAGGGGAAGCCCCCGACGGCTGATCGCGGCCACGACCGCCAGCGCCCGGGCGTGGCGCGCGTCCCACCGCAGGCCGTAGTCGGCCCGGATGGCCGGCGGCAGCAGCCCGACCGCGGGCAGCGCGGCGAGCCGCAGGGCCGGCCGCAGCAGATACGGAACCGGAGGCGCGAGCACCTCGCGCGCGAGCGCGCGCGCGGTGTCGGTCACCTCGATGGCGCCGCCGGCCAGCATGGCCTCGAGGTAGGCGCACAGCGCGACCTCCGTGCGCGGGAGGCGGCCGGCCGGGATGCCCAGCCGGGCCTCGATCGCGCTCGCCTCGGCGCAGTAGCGGTCCGCGTCGGCGCCCGACAGCGGCCCGACGAAGAGCCGGTAGGCCCCCAGGAAGGAGTCCAGCAGCGTGGCGTGCACCCACGCGAGCAGCTCCGGATCGTGGGCGCTGTACGGGGTGCCGGCCGGCTCGCCGCCCGCGGCCCGGTCGAGGTGGCCGTGAACCCGATCGTGGATCGCGTTGATCCGGGCGGCGGCGGCCGCCGCGGCCTCGTCGGGCCCGAAGGTCAGCGCGAGCATGGCCCCGAGCGTGCGGTGGAGACGCCGCGCCCAGCCCCAGGGCTCGGTGGTGAAGACGCTGTGCTCGGCCACGCCCCGCGCGACCAGGGGGTGGGCGAGCTGGAGCAGGATGGCCCGACCCCATCCGGTGAGAAGCACCCGCTCCCGGTGTATTCTCCAGGCAACCCCGTCGGCGACGAAGGCCTCGGGCCCCGGCACGGTGCGCATGGGCGCATTATGCGCGCGGCCCGGAAACTTCGGGAGTCTGCCGGGGGTTCTGACAGCGTCACCCCACACTCCGGAAAGGAGACTGCCATGCGTCGAGTCACCCCGCCGCTGGTCGCGGCCCTGCTGCTGACCGGCCTGGCCCTGGCCTCCCCGGTCGCCGCCCTGGAAGTCGGCCAGAAAGCGCCCGACTTCACCCTGGCGGCTCCCGGCGGCAAGCAGGTCAAGCTGTCCGACCTGACCGCCAAGGGCCCCGTCGTGATCTTCACCTTCATCCAGGCGTTCACCGGCACCTGAACCAAGGAACTGCTCAGCTTCGAGGGGGCCATGCCCCAGTTCGAGGCTGCGGGCGCCCAGGTCGTGGGCGTGAGTGCCGACCATATCGCAACGCTGGAAGCCTGGGGCAAGCAGAACCCCGTCCACTACCTCCTGCTCTCCGACTTCCGCCGCACGATGCTTCCGGCCTATGACGCGCTGGTCACCGACGACAAGAGCCCGATCTACCGCTACGCCAAGCGCGCGTACTACGTGATCGACAAGAACGGCGTTGTCCGCTGGATCAAGGTCGAGGCCAACCCGCTCGACCTGCTCGATCCCGCGGAGGTGCTCAAGGCACTGAAGGAGTCCGGCGTCTGATGATCGCGCGAATCGCCGCGGGGAGCGTGCTCGCGGCGGCGCTCTGGGCCACGGTCGCGGCGGCGCAGCCCGCCGCCGCGCCGCCGGCCTGGGAGAAGATGGGAGTGCAGGTCTACGAGTCGCCCAAGCCCGCGCCCGCCTTCGCGCTGCCCGCGCTCGACGGCCGCACGGTGCGACTCCAGGACTACCGGGGCAAGGCGCTTCTGGTCTTCTTCTGGGCCACGTGGTGACCGGATTGCCGGGAGGAGTTACCTTCCGTCAACCGGCTGTACCAGGAGATGAAGGAGCAGGGGCTCGAGGTCGTGCTGATCAGCTTCCGTGAGAGCGCCGACCTGGTGAAGCGCACCGTGAGCGAGCGCGGCTACGTGGCGACGGTGCTGCTCGACGCCAGCGGCGACGTCACCGGGCGGGTGTACGGGGTCTGGGGCCCGCCCACCGCGTACCTCGTGGATCGGGAGGGCCGGCTCGTCGGCCGCCTGGTCGGGGCCAAGGACTGGAGCGGTCCGGCCGCGCGGGACATGCTGCGCGCCTTCGTCACCGCGCCCCCGCGCTGAGCCCCCGTCCCGGCGGGCGGACGAGGGCGCCAACGAAGCAGACGGGCCTTTCCCGGCGGCCTGCTAGCGTCCGGCCGCGAGCGGGGGCGGCCCCGACTGCTCCCGGGCGTGGCCCGTCATCGCGACGAGGGCCCGGACCAGGTCGGTGAGCGCGGCGGCCGCGCCGGCATCGGCGAGCCGCCCGTCCTGGAAGTGCCCGGACTCCAGATAGACGCTCGTCGGCACCACCAGCGCCCCGAACCAGGCGAGCACCGCCCGCAGCTGCCAGTCCACCCCCAGGTAGTGGTGCGAGGTCGCTCCCATCGCCACGATCCCCACCGGCTTGCCGCGGAGCGCGGAGAGCGGAGTGAGGTCGAGCAGGTTCTTGAGCGCGCCGGTGAACGAGGCGCGGTAGACCGGGCTCGCGAGCAGCACCGCGTCCGCCGCCTCGACCGCGCCCACGACCCGCGCGGTGTCGTCGGCGTAGCCCTCGAGCGGCCGCCCGTCGGCGAAGGAGATGCGGTGCGCCCCGAGGCTCAGCACGATGGTCGAGACGTCGGGCAGCGCGCCCGCGCAGTCGGCCGCGAAGCGTACCGCCGCGTCGAGCCTCCCCGGCGGGGTGACCGCGCCGACGACCGCGAGCAGGCGGGGCATCGGGTCAGGCCGCCGGGCGGTCGCGATCGCGCCGGGCCGCCCCGACGCGGACGAGCGGGATCAGCTCGCGACCGTACTCGGCCGCGTCGGCGAGCGGATCGAACCCGCGGATCAGCAGGGTGGAGACGCCCAGGTCATAGTAGTCGAGGAGCGACTCGGCCACCTGCTCCGGCGTGCCGACCAGCGCGGTGGTGTTGCCGGCGCCGCCGACCGCCGCCGCGATCGGCGTCCAGAGCCGCTTGTCGTGCACCTCGGCCTGCTGGGCGAAGTCGACCAGGCGCCGGGCGCCCACCGCCTCCGGCAGGGGCAGCGTGCGGTCGCCCTGCTTGGCCTGGACGCGCTCGAGGATGCCCCGGGCCTTGGCCCAGGCGGCGGCCTCGGTGGGGGCGATGATCGGCCGCAGCGAGACGCTGAACCGCAGCTCGCGCGGGTCCCGGCCGACGCCCGCGGCCGCGGCGCGCACCTCCGCGATGCGGTCGCGGATCGCGGCGAGCGGCTCGCCCCAGAGCATGTAGACGTCGCAGTGCCGGGCCCCGATCCGGTGCGCGGCCTCGGAGGCGCCGCCGAAGTAGAGCGGGATTCGCGGCTTCTGGACCGGCTTCACGTCCGAGCCGGCCTTCGTCACCCGGTAGAACTCCCCTTCGTGGTCGAACGGCCGCTCCTCGGTCCACATCCGGCGCATGAGCCCGAGGTACTCGTCGGTCCGGCGGTAGCGCGTGTCGTGATCGGCGTAGTCGCCGTCGCGCGCCTGGTCGGCGTCGCTACCCCCGGTGATGATGTGCAGGGAGACGCGGCCACCCGAGAGCTGGTCGAGCGTGGCCGCCTTGCGCGCGGCGAGCGTGGGCGCCACGAAGCCGGGGCGGTGCGCGATCAGGTAGCCCAGCCGCTCGGTGTGCGAGGCCGCGTAGCTCGAGACGAGGAACCCGTCCGCCGAGGTCGCGGTGTACCCGACCAGCACCTTGTCGAAGCCGGCCGCCTCGTGGGCGCGCGAGAAGTCGCGGACCCAGCCGAGGTCGATCGCGCCGCCGATCACGTGCACCGCGGCGCCGTCCGCCCCTTCGGGCCTCACGCCGATCATGCCGATGAGCTCGACCGTCATCATGTCCTCCTGGGCGTTGGGCTGGGCGTTGGGCTGAGCGCTGGGCCGGGCGCCGGGGCGTCCGCCCGCGACGCGATGTGCTCGGCGAGGTGGTCGGCGTCGCGGCCGACCCCGCAGAGCACGGACGATTTCAGGGTGTGGAGCCACGGCAGGCCGAGGAAGTAGAGCCCGGGACACCGGGTCACGCCGCGCCGATGGATCGGCTCGCCGTGCTCGTCGAGAACCGGCAGGTGGATCCAGCCGAAGTCGCGCCGGAAGCCGGTGGCCCAGATCACGGTGCCGATGGAGGCCGCGTCGAGGTCGATCATCCGGATCGGCGCGCCGGTCGCCACCGGAGGCGGGGGCTCGGGCGTCGCCTCCTCGGGCGCCGCGAGGCCGGCGCGCGCCACGTAGGCGTCGACCGAGCGCGTGAAGGCAGCCACGCCCTCGTCGCCCCGGGCGAGCTGCTCGGCCAGGTCGTCGGCCAGCCAGAGCCGCGAGCCCTCGACCCCCTCGAGGCGGCCGAGCAGGATCGCGCCGCGCGCCGCGTAGTGCCGCAGGTCGATG
>DATFAJ010000217.1:0-5884 GCA_035254745.1 Candidatus Methylomirabilota bacterium
CCGGCGGGCGGGAGAGCGGAACGGACATTACCGGGATCCTCCTGGTCAAGCGTGGAGCCGGGAGTACTTGCCGCGGAAGTAGAGCAGCGGCTCGAGGCCCGCGTGGTCGCGGCAGTCGGCCGCGTCGACCTGGGCCACGAAGATCGTGTGGTCGCCGCCCGGGTAGGCGTGGACCACGGTGCACTCGATCGCGGCCAGCGCGTCGTCCAGGATCGGCAGGCCGCCGGCGCCCGGGCGGTAGTCGAGGCCGGCGAACTTCTCGTCGCCGGAGGCAGTGGGGGCGGTGGCGAACCGCCGCGAGACCGCCTCCTGGCCGGTGCACAGGATGTTCACCGCGAAGCGGCCCGCCGCCTTGATGGCCGGATAACTCTGCGCCTTCTGGGACACGCACACCAGGATGAGCGGCGGGTGGAGCGACACCGAGGTGAAGGAGCTGGCCGTCAGCCCGGTGGGCCGGTGGTCGGCGTCCCAGGCGGTGATGATGGTCACCCCGGTAGCGAAGTGACTCATCGCACGGCGGAAGTCGTCGGGCCCGAGCACCTGACCGTTGTAGCAATTCCCGCCCGATTTTTCAAGTTCCCCGGGAGCTTGGACGGCAGGACGTCGGGTTCTTTGCATGCCGGCAGCCTGGGTTCGTGCTAGCCTCAGCTCGCCTCCCAGGTGACGCCACGGGCGTCTCGCCCCCTGGCATCTGGCTCGATCCTCCCTGCGAACGGTCCCGCCGAGGAGCCGGCCATGCCCGACGAGCCTCATCTGCGCGAGCGCGCCCGGGTCGCGATGAAGAACGGAAAGATCCCCTCCCGCCAGCCCGATCGCACGTGGGGAGGCCCCGGCGTCGGCGCCGCGTGCTCGGTGTGCGACCTGCCCATCGGGAAGGATCAGCTGGAGTTCGAGATCCAGTTCGTTCACGACGGCAAGGAGCCGGGGCTCGACAAGTACCACGTGCACGTCCGGTGCTTCGCGGCCTGGGAGTTCGAGCGCCACGGCGTCCGCGCGGCGCCGCCCCCGCCGTAGAAGCGCCCAGCGGGCGGCGCCGAGGTGGCGCCGCGCGGCCCCGGCAAGTATACTGCCCGCAGACCATGGCCACGCCCGCCGTCCCCACCGAGCGCACCGTCCTCGACGCGCTCCGAGCGATCCGCGATCCCGACCAGGGGCAGGACATCGTCTCCCTCGGGCTCGTGAAGGAGATTCGCATCCAGGACGCGGAAGTGTCCTTCACGCTGGCGTTCGCGGGGCAGGCGCCCACCACCAAGGCCGCGCTCCACAGCAGCGCGTCGAAGGCGGTGGCCCAGCTGCCCGGGGTGAGCCGGGTCAGCGTGAAGATGGGCTCGGCGGGGGCCGCGCGCCCCCAGGCGGCCGCGCCGGCCGCCGCCCACACGCACGGACACGGCGGGCCCCCGGCCGCCGAGTTCATCCCGGAGGTCAAGCACACCATCGCGGTCTCCTCCGGCAAGGGCGGCGTCGGCAAGTCCACCGTCGCGGTGAACCTGGCGCTCGCGCTCAAGCAGTCCGGGGCGCAGGTCGGGCTGGTCGACGTGGACGTCTACGGGCCCGACGTGCCGCTGATGATGGGCGCCAAGGGCCGTCCCGGCATGTTCGACAACAAGATCATCCCGGTCGAGGCCCACGGCATCAAGATCATGTCGATCGGGCTCCTGGTGGCCGAGCGCGAGGCCCTCGTATGGCGCGGCCCGATGATCCACTCGGCGGTCCAGCAGTTCCTCCGCGACGTCAACTGGGGGCCGCTCGACTACCTCGTGTTCGACATGCCGCCGGGCACCGGCGACGCCCAGCTCTCGCTCTCGCAGGTGGTCCCGCTCTCGGGGGTGGTCATGGTGACGACTCCCCAGGAGGTCGCACTCCTCGACGTGCGCAAGGCGCTCGGCATGTTCCGCAAGCTCAACGTGCCGATCCTGGGCATCGTGGAGAACATGAGCTACTTCATCGCGCCCGACACCGGGCGGCGCTACCCGATCTTCGGCGAGGGCGGCGGCCAGCGCGTGGCCGAGGAGTTCGGGGTGCCGCTGCTGGGCCAGATCCCGCTCGAGATGGACACGCGGGCGGGCGGCGACGCGGGGGTGCCGATCACGGTCGGCCAGCCGGATTCCGCGCAGGCGCAGGCGTTCCGGAGCATCGCGGCCGCGGCGGTCGCCCGCGTGGAGGCGGTGGCCGCGCTCAAGCTTCCCGATCTGCGGTAGTCCGCCGGAGGACGAGGGTGGCGACCCAGGTCTCGCTCCCGATCTTTCCCCTTCCGGACCTCACGTTCTTCCCCCACACGATGCTGCCGCTGCACATCTTCGAGGCGCGCTACCGCGCGATGATCACCGACTGTCTCTCGCGGGACCGGCGGCTCGCGGTGGTGGGGCTGCGGCCGGGCTACGAGGACACCTACGAGGGCCGCCCCGCGGTCTACGAGGTGATGGGGGTGGGGCGCATCGTGCAGTGGCAGCGGATGGCCACCGGCCGGTACAACCTCCTGCTGCAGGGCCAGTGCCGGGCGCGCATCGATCGGGAGCTGCCCGCGGATACCCTCTACCGCATGGTGGCGGCCACCCCCCTCGAGGACACCGGCGCCGACGGCCCCGCGGTCGCGGCGCTGGCCGGCCGGGTCAAGAGCCGCTGCGCGCAGATCCTGGCGACCGTCGGACGCTCGGGAGCCGAGCTCCAGGAGACGCTCGACGCGCTGACCGAGCCGGGCCGGCTGTGCGACCAGATCGCCTCGACGCTGGTGCCGAGCCCCACGACCCGCCAGGCTCTCCTGGAAGAGCTGCACGTCGAGCGCCGGCTGGAGCGGCTGGCCGCGGCGCTCGACGACCTGCTGAGCCACCTGACCGGCGAGGGCGGCCGCACGTGAGGCGGGCCCTCGTCTCGCTCGCGCTGCTGCTGACCTGCCTCGCCCCGCCGGGCGAGGCGGCGACGCGCTGGGGCTGGCTCGGGGTGCGCATCCGCGATCTCTCCGAGCAGGAGATGGAGGACATCTCCAAGCGCTTCGGCATGCGCGAGGGCTTCGGGGCGGTGATCGTCGAGGTCATCAAGGAGACGCCCGCCGCGGCCGCCGGCCTGCGCAACGGCGATCTCGTGGTCGCCTTCCGCGACCGACCGGTGGTCGACACCCGGAGCCTCCAGCGCGCGATCGCCTCGACGTCGGTGGGCGAGACGGTGCGCCTGACGGTGCTGCGGACCGAGGAAGGTCGTCGACCGGTGCAGGTCAAGGTGGGCGCCATGCCCGCCGCGATGGCCGCGGACCGGGTCGCGGCCGAGTACGGGTTCTTCGTGCGCGATCCGGAGGCGCAGCCGGAGCTGGGCGGAGCCCGGCCGAGCGCGGTGCCGTCGGTCGCGGCGGTGCTGCCGCGCAGCCGGGCCGAGCGCGCGGGGATGCAGGTGGGCGACGTGCTCACCGAGGTGAACGGCCGGCCGGTCGTCACCCTGGACGCGGTCCGCGAGGCGCTGCTCGCGGCGGGACCCGACGGGCCGCTGCCCCTGATCTTCCGCCGCGACCAGGAGCAGATCGCGGTGACCCTCGACGCCGACCCCGTCCGGTGAGGGGGAGCCCCATGGAGAGCGGAGATCTCTGGCGGCTGTCGGCGGCGCAGGCCGTGGAGCTGCTCCGGGTCGGGAAGATCGAGTCCGAGGAGCTGGTCGCCGCGTGCCTCGAGCGGGTGGCCGCCGTCGAGCCGGACGTGCAGGCGTGGACCTTCCTCGACCCGGAGCACGCGCTCGCGCAGGCGCGCGAGGCCGACGCGTGGCGGCGGGCCGGCCGGCCGCTGGGCGGCCTGCACGGGGTGCCGGTCGGGCTCAAGGACATCATCGATACCGCCGACATGCCCACCGAGAACGGATCGGTGCTGCACGCCGGCCGGATGCCGTCGCGCGACGCCGCGGTCACCGAGATGCTGCGGGCCGCGGGTGCGGTCATCATGGGCAAGACGGTCACCACCGAGTTCGCCACCCGCACGCCGGGCAAGACGCGCAACCCGCACGACCCGGCCCACACCCCCGGGGGCTCATCGAGCGGCTCGGCCGCGGCGGTGGCCGCGGGCATGGTCCCGCTCGCCCTCGGCAGCCAGACCGGCGGCTCCACGATCCGGCCCGGGTCCTACTGCGGGGTGTTCGCGCTCAAGCCGACCCACGGTCTGATCTCGCGGCACGGCATGTTCCGCCTCTCGCGGAGCCTCGACCACGTGGGGCTCTTCGCCCGCGGCGTGGAGGATCTCGGCCTCCTGCTCGAGGAGCTGGCCGGTCACGACGAGCGCGATCCGGACACGCATCCGCGCGCGCGCGGGCCCTACCGATCGGTGGCGCTCGAGGAGCCGCCCGGCGCACCGCGCCTCGGCTTCTTCCGCACCGGGCGCTGGAACCGGGTGGCGGGAGACGCCCAGGCCGCCTTCGTCGGGCTGGTCGCGCGGCTGGGCGCCCAGGTGGAGGAGCTCGAGCTGCCGGTCGACGCCCAGGAGTGGGCGGAGCGGCACCGGGTGGTGATGGACGCCGAGGTCGCGCTCAACCTGGAGCACGAGTGGAAGACCGGGCGCGATCGCCTCTCGCCCGCGCTGCGCGCGCGCATCGAGAGCGGGCGGGGCGGCGGAGCGCTCGAGTACCTGCAGGCGCGGGCCGCGGTGCCCGCGCTGCAGGCGCGGCTCACCGAGCTGCTCGAGCAGCGCTACGACGCGATCCTGACGCCCGCCGCGGAAGGCACCGCGCCGGCCGGGCTCGAGTCGACCGGGGAGCCGACCTTCTGCACGCTCTGGACGCTGCTGGGCCTGCCCGCGGTGAGCGTGCCGCTGCTGCGGGGAGCCAACGGTCTGCCGCTCGGCGTGCAGCTGGTGGGAGCGCGCCACGGCGATGGCCGACTGCTCCGGACCGCGCGGTGGCTGGTGGAGGCGGTCGGGGGGTAGACCGCCGCGCCCCCTCGCCCCGGCGCCCCTCACCCCGGCCCTCTCCCCAGAGGGGAGAGGGGGGAAAGGGGGGCGGTATACTACCGGGGTCATGATCGTCCTGGGCGTGACCGAGACCCACTGCGCGACCGCGGCGGTGCTGCGTGACGGCCGCGTCGTCGGCTGCGCCTCCGAGGAGCGCTTCAGCCGCCTCAAGAACGATGCGGGCTACCCGCGCCGGGCCATCGACGCGCTGCTGCGCGAGCTCGACATCCGGCCGGAGCAGATCGATGTGGTCGCGCTGGCGGGCGCGCGGGCCGCCTCGCGCGAGTGGCTGAACCGGGTGCTGCACGACGAGGACTACGCCCGGGAGTACTACGGGGTGGCGTGGCCCTCGCGCCGGCGGGCGCTGGAGAAGAAGGTCCGGAAGTGGGGCGCGAAGTTCGGCCTCATCGACGCCTCCCGCGGCAAGTTCGGCATCTCCCAGCGCGAGCGGCTCGGCGCGGTCACCGCGCACCTCGGCATCGGGGCCGAGCGCATCGCGTGCCTCGATCACCACACCTGTCACGCCGCCGCGGCCTACTGGGGCTCGGGCTTCGCGGGGCGCTCGGCGCTCGTGCTCACCAACGACAACTCGGGGGACGGCCTCTGCGCGACCGCCTCGACCGGGTCGGGGCTGGGCCTCGACCGGCACGAGGCCGCTCCGAGCGCGCCCGGCTCGCTGGGCGCCTTCTACTCGTTCGTCACGCTCGCGCTGGGCATGAAGTTCGGCGAGCACGAATACAAGGTGATGGGCCTGGCGCCGTACGCGCCGGACCGGTACGCGCGGCGCGCGGAAGAGGCCCTGCGCGCGGTGTTCGATCTCGAGACGGGCCGGCCGGCCCGGTTCCGCTGGCGGGCGCCCGGCGAGCGCTACCAGCTCCTGCTGCGCGCCATGGTCGGCCTGCGCTTCGACTGGGTCGCGGGCGGCGCCCAGCGGCTGCTGGAGGACGTGCTGCTCCGGTGGACGCGGC
>DATFAJ010000218.1:0-2718 GCA_035254745.1 Candidatus Methylomirabilota bacterium
GGTGGAGATGCTGCTGATCTTCACCCTGGGCCGGCCCGACGTGCTGCCGGTGGACGACTTCGGGGTCCGCGAGGGCTTCAAGATCGCCTACGGCCGGCGCAAGCAGCCCACCCCCAAGCAGCTCCGGCGCTACGGGGTCAGGTGGAGTCCCTATCGCTCGATCGCGGCCTGGTACCTCTGGCGTGCGGCCGAAAAGGCGCTGCACCGCAAGATCGAGCCCGCGGTCACGTAGCGGAGGGTCATCTGGCCGGCGGGCGCGCCGCCATCTGCTCCGGGCTCATGCCGTAGAAGGTCCGCGCCCGCTCGCCCGCTCCCGGCCACGGGTGCGCGCGCAGCACCTCCTCGTTGACGTCGGCGCCCCAGCCCGGGCCCTCCGGCAGGAAGATGTGGCCGTCCTTCACCACCGGCGGCTTCGTCACCAGCTCCCCCTTCCACGCCACGTCGTCGATGTCGATCTCCATGATGCGCACGTTGGGCAGCACCGCGCAGAGGTGGAGCGAGTGGAGGTCGGCCAGGTGGCTGTAGTAGTTGTGGGGCGCGATGTTGATCTCGTAGGCCTCGGCCATGTGCCCGATCTGCACCGCCTGCGAGAAGCCGTTCCAGGGCACGTCGATGATGGCCACGTCGACCGCGTGCAGCTCGAGGAACGGCCGGTACTGCCGCGTGGTCACCAGGCTCTCGAGCGACGCGAGCCGGGTGGAGGTCGACTGCTTGATCTGCAGCAGCGCCTGCGGGTCCCAGTTGTCGTACTCGACCCACTGCATGTCGAACTTCTCGAGCAGCTTGGCGATCCGCAGCACGCCCTCGGTGCGGAAGTTGTAATTGAGGTCGAGGCAGAGGCCGACCTTCGGACCGACCGCGTCGCGGAAGGTGCCGATGAGCCGCTCGATCGCGTCAAGGATCTCGACGCTGGGCGCGCCGTCGGTGGTGTTGATGCCGCTGCCGAAGCCGGGGAAGTACACGGTGGCCGGGTCGCCGGGGATCACCATGTTGGTCTTGAGCGCGGTGAACCCACGCGCCACCACCTCACGGCCGAGCGCAGCGATGTCGTCGTAGGTGCGGAGCGGCGGCGTGCCCAGCACGTGGCCCATGCGCGCGCGCGTGGTCCCGCAGTGCGACCAGTAGAGACGCATGCGGTCGCGCAGCGGTCCCCCGAAGAGCTCGTAGACCGGCACCCCGAGCGCCTTGGCCTTGATGTCCCAGAGCGCCAGCTCGATGCCGGCCATCGCCTTGTGGGTGACCCCGCCCAGGTTCTGCCGGGTGGCGCGGAGCATGTCCCAGTACAGCCGCTCGACCGGCCGCGGGTCCTGGCCGATGAGCAGCGGGGTCAGGTCCCGCACCGCACCCGCGATGCCGTGCGGGCTTCGGTTGTCGCTGCACTCGCCCCAGCCCACGAGCCCGTCGTCGGTCTCGACGCGGACGAAGGTCCAGGGCCGCCAGCCGCCGTCACAGTGGAGCGCCTCGATGCGTGCGATCTTCATGGCGAGAGACGATGCCACACCCGGCCGGCGCGGACAAGGCGCATCGGGACGAGGGTCACGGCCACGCGGCGGTGCCGCGCCGGAACTGCTCGAGGGTGAGGAGCCGGATCCGCGGGTCGGCGGCCGCGGTGGCCCGCGCGGCCTCGGTGTTGTAGCCCCACGCGGCCAGGAACAGGGCCACGTCGTCCAGGTCGGGATGGGTCGTCACGTGCTGGAGCGTCTCGAGCCGGTCCTCGACGAAGGCCAGGCGCGGCCGCCGTCCGTGGGCTCGGACCCACGCGTCGATGAGCCCGCGCAGGTTCAGGCACTTGTGCAGCCCGGTCTCCTTGCCCTGCACGTCCGCGAGCCGCACGTCCCATCGGTCGAGGATGAGGCGTGCGAACTCGCCCTCCTTCGTGGTGACGAGCACCGCCCGCGCCGGCTCCGCGACGAGCCGTTGCAGGTCCGCGAGCGCTCCGTACGGCGCGTGCAGGTCGAGCCAGCCGGCCGCATCCCGGGCGATCCACTCGCGTCGTACCCGGTCCAGGGTCTGCCCGATCAGCTCGATCAGCGCGGGCCCGGGGCCCGGCCCGTCGGCCACGACCTGGTCGCGGACCCGCTCCCAGGCGTCCAGGATCTCGGCCCGAGGTCGGCCGTGCGCGATCGCGCGCAGGAGCACCGGCATCTCCCAGCCGCTGTGGATGACCGGGCGCAGCGCCGCGAACGCGGCGAGGTGGCCGGGGGCCGGCATCGGCTCCGCCCCCCACACGCGGGCGTGGGTGTGCCGGCTCGTCTCGAAGTACTCGCGCATGCCGTCGCAGCAGACGCCGTCGAAGTCCAGCGCCAGGATGTCGGGGACCCTCACGGCTCGACACCGGGATGACGTCGCCGGGACACGATGGTCAACCGGGTCACATCGTAACCGGCGGACTTTTCAGCCATCGAGAACTGGCGTAGCTCTTGCTCGATACGAAGGTGCCATGAGCTCACCGGAGCGCAGGATTCGCGCGGTGCCACCGCAAGACGCGGCAGAATCAGCCGACGTGTCGGCGCGGATCGCGGACCTCGAGGCCGAGGTGGCCGAGCTGCGCGCCGAGACGGCCAGGCTGCAGGACGACCTGCGCTGGCTCGCCGGCGTCGACGACGACACCGAGGAGGAGCCCGGCTTCCTCTCGCGAGGCTGGCTCGCCGCCGGCTGGGTGCGGGCCTCCCTGGTCCTGGCCTCGGTCGGCATCGTCTCCCTCGTGTCGCTCCCGTA
>DATFAJ010000219.1:0-3159 GCA_035254745.1 Candidatus Methylomirabilota bacterium
ACTGGCTGCGCCAGATGGGGCCGGCGGGCGCGCAGATCCTCGACGCCTACCGGGCGCGGCTCGCCGGTCGCTGAGCTCGGCCGACCTCGACCACCAGCTCCACCTCGACCGAGACGTTCGAGGGCAGGGAGCAGAGGCCGATCGCGGAGCGCGCGTGGCGGCCCGCCTCCCCGAACAGCTGCTGGAGCAGGTCCGAGGCCCCGTTGATGACGGTGGGATGCGCGCGGAATTCGGGCCCCACGTTCACGAAGCCGACGACCTTGACCACGCGCTTCACCCGATCGAGCGAGCCCACCGCCTGCTTCACGCAGGCCAGGCAGTTCAGCATCGCGTCGCGGGCCGAGAGGTAGGCGTCGGCCTCGCTCACCTCCTGCCCGACCACGCCCACGTAGCGCCGCACCCCGTTGATGCGCGCGGTCTGCCCGGAGGTGAACACCAGGCGGCCCACCCGGGCGGCGGGCAGGTAGTTGCCGACCGGCACCGGCTGCCGGGGCAGCTCGAGGCCGAGCTCGGCGAGACGCCGCTCGACGCGGCCCGCGGCGGCCATCAGCCGATCCGCTCGGCTTCGGCCAGCATCGCCTCGAAGCCGGAGACGATCTGCGACGGGATCTCGACCAGGTCGAGGATCCGATCGAAATCCTTGAACCCGGAGCCGGTCAGGACGCAGACCACCGACTCGTCCCGATCGATCGAGCCGTCCGCGACGCCGCGGAGCACCGCGGCCACCGTGACCGCGCCGCTCGGTTCGATCATGAGGCCCTCCCGGCCGAGGCGCCGGACCGCGTTGAGGATCTCGGCCTCGTCCACCGCGATGCCGGCGCCCCCGGACGCCCGGACCGCCTCGAGGGCCCGATCGCCGAGCAGACCGGGATCGGCGGCGGCCAGCGCGCTCGCCACCGTGGACTGCTTCTCGATCGCGGCCACTCGCGGGAGGCCCCGCTTCCACGCTTCGACGATCGGCGCGCAGCGCGCGGCCTGCACCACCGTCATCTTCGGGAGCCGGTCGACCCAGCCGAGCGTGCGCAGCTCGTTGAAGCCCTTCCAGGTCTTGACGAGCGACATGCCGCCCGCGGCCGGATGGAGCACGCGATCGGGCACGCGCCAGCCCAGGTCCTGGGCGATCTCGTAGGCGTAGGTCTTCTTGCCCTCGTAGCGGAACGGGTTGTCGGTGCCGCAGTCGTACCACTTCACGCGGCCGCTCGCGATGAGACGCCGGTACATCGCGTTGATCTGCGAGTAGTGGCCGTCCACCCGGATGAGGCGTGCCCCGAAGAACACCGCCTGCGCCATCTTGGGGACCGGGGTGTCCTTCGGGCAGAACACCACGCTCCCGAGGCCGGCGCGCGCGGCGTAGGCCGCGGTGGACGAGGCCTTGTTGCCGGTGGAGTCGCACGCGAGCACTCCGTAGCCGAACTCCACCGCCTTGGTCGCGGAGACGGTGATGGACCGGTCCTTGAGCGAGCCGGTGGGATTGGCCGCGTCGGACTTGAGCCAGAGCTCGCGCACCCCGCAGGCCCGGGCGAGACCCTCGGAGCGGAGGAACGGGGTGCCGCCCTCGCCCAGCGTCACGATGCGGGACGGGTCCAGCACCGGCAGGAGCTCCGTGAAGCGCCAGACCCCCGACGGCCGCCGGGCGAGGGCGTCCCGGTCCACCTCGCGGCCGAACCGGGCCAGGTCGTAGCGGGCCTCGAGCAGCTGACGGCACGTCGGGCACAGGAGCAGGTCCTGGTCGGGCGGGTACGCGGCGCGGCAGCCGAGGCAGTCGAAGCCGGTGAAGTACATGGAGGTCCTCATGGCGTCGCGCGGCGGCTCACGACGGCCGGCGCGCGAGCAGGAGCGGGGTGAGGAGGAGCACGCTCGCCACGATGATCACCGCCGAGATGGCGGGGAGGATCGGGGTGATCTCGTAGAGGATCGCGTCCCAGACCTTGACCGGCAGGGTCTTGGCCCGGACCCCGCTGATGAACAGGGTGACCACGACCTCGTCGAACGACACGTTGAAGGAGAAGAGCGCGCTGCCCAGCACCGCGAGCCGGATCTGGGGAAAGGTCACCCACAGGAAGGTGCGGGGCGGATTGCCGCCGAGGCTCCGGGAGGCTTCCTCGAGCGCGGGATCGAGCCCCTGGAGCGCGCTGCCCACCAGGACCACCACGAACGGGAAGGCCAGCACGCTGTGGGCCAGGACGAGCCCGGTGAGGGTGCCGACCAGGCCGCTCTGCGAGAAGACGAAGTAGAGCGCCACCGCGAGCACGATGGTCGGCACGATGCGGGGGGCGATCAGCAGGGCCTCGAGCAGCGCACGGCGCGGTCCGCGCAGGCGCCGGAGGCCGAGGGCCGCGAGCGTGCCCATGGTGGTGGCGACCACCGTGGTGCCGAGCGCCACCTGCGCGGAGCGCCCGAGCGCGGCCATCCAGTCGGGGCTCGAGAAGAAGCGCCGATACTGGACCAGGCTCGGCTGGCTCGGGATCAGCTCGAAGACCATCGACGAGCTGAACGACATCGGGATCACCGACAGCACCGGCACCACGAGGAACAGCAGCACCCCGCCCCCGAGCGCCCCGAGGACGGCCCGCGCGGCCAGGCGAGTCAGTCGACGCCGGGACCATCGCCGCGTCACGGGAACCCGGTCCGCGGCATGCGGCCGCGCAGGATGCGCACGTAGGCGAAGTACAGCAGCAGGGTTCCGGTCAGGAGCGTGTTGGCGAGGGCGAAGGCGAACGGCCAGTTGAGCACCTGGCGGACGCTGAACTCGATCAGGTTGGAGATCATCATCTGCTTCGGGCCGCCGAGCAGGGCGGGGGTGATGAAGAAGCCGAGGGCCACGATGAAGACGAGCAACCCGCCCGCGGCCACCCCGGGCAGGCTCAGCGGCAGGGTCACCCGCCAGAAGGTCCGGAGCGCGCCCGCGCCTAGGCTGGCCGAGGCCTGCCGGAGCTCGGGGGGGATGGCGAGCAGCGAGCTCAGCACCGGGAAGATCACGTAGGGCAGCAGCATGTTGACCATCGCGATGAGCACGCCGGTCTCGTTGTACATGAGATCGAGCGGCTCGCGGACGAGGCCCAGCCGGCCGAGCGCCTGGTTCAGGAGCCCGGTCTTCTGCAGCAGGATCATCCAGATGTAGTTCCGCACCAGCACGCTCAGGAAGAAGGGCACGATCAC
>DATFAJ010000220.1:0-11752 GCA_035254745.1 Candidatus Methylomirabilota bacterium
CTCGACCACTTCCTGATCTCCGAGAAGGCGGAGTTCGAGGCGGTCGACGACGTGTTCGCGATCCTCTCGCTGCAGGGGCCGGGCGCGCGCGGACTGCTCGAAGGCCTGGCCGGGACCGCGCTCGATCTCACCCCGTACGCCCACGCCGAGGTGGCGGTGACCGGCGCGCCGGTGCGGGTGATCAATCGCGCCGAGGGGCCGGCTCCGGGCTATCACTGCTGGACCGCAGTGGAGCACGCGGAGGCGATGCGGAGCGCCGCCCTCGCCGCCGGCGCGGTCGCCGCGGGGGCGGAGACCCTCGAGATCCTGCGCATCGAGGCGGGCCAGCCCTGGTATCCCCAGGACGTCGACGCCTCGGTCATCCTGCCCGAGACGCGGCTCGAGTCGCTCGTGAGCTACACCAAGGGCTGCTACATCGGCCAGGAGACGGTGGCGCGCGTGAAGTACCGCGGCCACGTCAATCGCGCGCTGAGCGGCCTGATCGTCGAGGGTGATCGCGTGCCGGACGTGGGCGCGAGGGTCCTCGCGGCCGGGACCGAGGTGGGGAAGGTGACCTCGGCGGTGCGCTCGATCGCGCTCGGCCGGCCCATCGCGCTCGGCTACGTGCGCCGCGAGCACTTCGAGCCGGGCACCGCGGTGACCGTCGTGGACGGGGCGGGGGCGCAGCCCGCGCGGGTGAGCGCGCTGCCGTTCGTCACCGAGGCCTGACGGCTCTTCCCGCGTGTCCCGGTCCCGCCGCGCCAATCGTCTCGCCGCCGAGACGAGCCCGTACCTACTCCAGCACGCCCACAATCCGGTCGACTGGTACCCCTGGAGCCCCGAGGCCTTCGAGCTGGCCCGCCGCGAGGACAAGCCGGTGCTGCTCTCGGTGGGCTACTCCGCCTGCCACTGGTGCCACGTCATGGAGCGCGAGTCGTTCGAGAACGACGAGATCGCGGCTCTCATGAACCGGCTCTTCGTGTCGATCAAGGTCGACCGCGAGGAGCGGCCCGACGTCGACCAGATCTACATGCAGGCGGTGCAGTCGATGACCGGCCGCGGGGGCTGGCCGATGACCGTCTTCCTCACCCCGGACGGGGTCCCGTTCTACGGAGGCACGTACTTCCCTCCGGAGGACCGGCACGGCATGCCCGCATTTCCGCGCCTGCTGCGCTCGATCGCCGACGCCTACCACTCGCGCCGCGGCGAGGTGCTCGAGGCCGGCCGTCAGCTCGTCGAGGCCATGGGGCAGTCGGGGAGGCTCACCGGGTCGACGAGCCTCCTGACCCGCGACGTGCTGGTCCGGGCCTACATGGGACTGGGGGGCGAGTTCGACGAGCGCGACGGCGGCCTCGGCCAGGCGCCCAAGTTCCCGCAGCCCATGACCTGGGAGGCGGTGCTCCGCGTCGGGCGCCGCACGGCAGACGCGCGCGGGCTCGAGATGCTCCAGCTCACGCTCACCCGGATGGCCCGCGGCGGCATCTACGACCAGCTGGGCGGCGGCTTCCACCGCTACTCGGTCGACGGCCAGTGGCTCGTGCCCCACTTCGAGAAGATGCTCTACGACAACGCCCAGCTCGCCTCGCTGTACCTCCACGGCTGGCTCGCCACCGGCGACGGGCTCTACCGCCGGGTGGCCGAGGAGACGCTCGACTACGTGCGACGGGAGATGACCCACCCCGCGGGCGGCTTCTACTCGGCCCAGGACGCCGACTCGGAGGGGGTCGAGGGCAAGTTCTTCGTCTGGTCGCCCGAGGAGATGCGCGCGGTCCTGGACGATCCCGCGCTGGCGCGCGTGGCGCTCGCCTACTGGGGTGTCGACGACGGGCCCAACTTCGAGGGCCGCAGCATCCTGTTCGTGCCGCGAGACCCGGAGGAGGTCGCGGGGACGCTCGGCATGACTACCGACGAGCTGGCGACCGCGATCGCGCGCGCGCGCGCGCTCCTGCACGCCGCGCGCGAGAAGCGCGTGCACCCCGGCCTCGACGACAAGGTGCTGGCGTCGTGGAACGGGCTCATGCTCGCCGCGTTCGCGGAGGGCGCCGCGGTGCTGGGACGGGCGGACTATCTCGCGGTCGCGGTCCGCAACGCCGAGTTCCTCACCCGGCAGATGGTCCGCGACGGACGGCTCCTGCGGTCCTGGAAGGACGGCCAGGCCCGCATCACCGGCTACCTCGAGGACTACGCGATGGTGGGGGTCGGCCTGCTCGCCCTCCACGAGGCGACCTTCGACCGGCGCTGGCTCGACGAGTCGCGCCGCCTCGCCGAGGAGGCGCTGCGGCTCTTCTGGAGCCCCGATCGAAACGCGTTCTTCGATACCGGGTACGACCAGGAAGCCCTCGTGGTCCGGCCGCGCAACCTGTTCGACAATGCGGTGCCGAGCGGCACCTCGGTGGCCATCGACTGGCTGCTCCGCCTCGCCGTGATCCTGGGCGAGGAGCGGTACGAGGCGACCGCGCTCGCCGCGCTGCGACCGATGGCGGACCTCATGCAGCGCTATCCGTCGGGCTTCGGCCGCTATCTCTCCGCGCTCGACTTTCACCTGGGGCCGGTGGCCGAGGTGGCCCTGGTGTGGCCCCGGGGCCAGGAGCGCGCGGTGGCGCCGCTGCTCGACACCGTGTTCGGCCGCTACCAGCCGAACCGGGTGGTGGTGGGTGCGGCCGAGGGCGACCCGGCGGGCGCCGGGCTGCCGCTCCTGGCCGAGCGCTCCGCGGTGGACGGTCGGCCCACCGCCTACGTCTGCCAGCACTACGTCTGCCAGCTCCCGGTCACCGAGCCGGACGCGCTCGCGCGCCAGCTCGACGCTGGGGTATAATCCGGTCGCGTCGCTGGGGGAGGTTTCCTGAGAACCGGGTGCGGCCCGGGACCCCTCGAACCTGCACTGGGTAATTCCAGCGAAGGGAATGCGACGCGAGGCATCACTGGACCGCACCCCTTTCTCGGAAAGGCGTGCGGTTTTTTCATGACGGTCACCGTCAACGGCAAATCGATGGAGCTGCCGGCCGGCCTCACGATCGACGGCCTGCTCGCGCACCTGAAGGTGCGCCGCGAGTTCACCGCGGTGGCCCTCAATCGCGAGGTGGCCCTGCGGGCGCACTACGCCGACACCGTTCTCAACGACGGCGACAAGATCGAGATCGTTCATCCGATGGGGGGAGGCTAAGTCATGTACGACACGTCACTCTGGCTGGGCGGGAAAGAGTTCAAGTCGCGTCTCATCGTGGGTACCGGGAAGTATCCGTCGTTCGAGAACATGCGCGAGGCCATCGAGGCCTCGGGCTCCGAGATCGTCACGGTCGCCGTGCGCCGGGTGAGCCTGCCGGGGCAGGGCGAGTCGCTGCTCGACTACGTCGACCCCAAGCGGTACACGCTCCTGCCCAACACCGCCGGCTGCTACTCGGCCGACGAGGCGGTCCGGACCTGCTACCTGGCCCGCGAGGCGGGGCTCGGCACCCTGGTGAAGCTCGAGGTGATCGGCGACTCGCGCACCCTGTTTCCGGACGTCCTGGGCCTGCTCGAGGCCACCCGCACGCTCGCCCGGGAGGGCTTCACGGTCCTGCCGTACACCAACGACGACCCGGTGATGGCCAAGAAGCTGGAGGACGCCGGGGCCGCTGCGGTGATGCCGCTGGGCGCGCCGATCGGCTCCGGGCTCGGTATCCGCAACCCGTACAACATCAAGCTGATCCTGGAAGCGGTGACCGTCCCGGTGATCGTGGACGCGGGGGTCGGGACCGCCTCCGACGCGGCCATCGCCATGGAACTCGGCTGCGACGGCGTGCTCATGAACACTGCGATCGCGGGCTCCAAGGACCCGGTCGCCATGGCCACCGCCATGCGTCTGGCCGTCGAGGCCGGCCGGCTAGCCTTCAAGGCGGGGCGCATCGGCAAGAAGCTCTACGCCACCGCGTCCTCCCCGCTGGAGGGCGTGCCCGAGTGGACCAGCTAGGCTTCCGGCTCTACCTGATCACCGACCGCGCCGCGTCGACGCGGCCGCCCCTGGAGGTGGTCGAGGAGTGCCTCGGCGCCGGCCTTCGCGCGGTGCAGCTCCGCGAGAAGGACCTGGAGGTGCGCGCCCTGCTCGCCCTGGCCGAGCCGCTCCGCGAAGCCACGCGGCGGCACGGCGCGCGCCTGCTGATCAACGACCGCGCCGACGTGGCGCTGGCGGTGGGCGCGGACGGGGTGCAGCGCACCCACACCTCGCTGCCGGTGGCCGCGCTGCGCGGGATCACGCCGCCCGGGTTCCTGATCGGCGCTTCCGCGCACTCGACCGCGGAGGCCCGCGAGGCGGCGACGGAGGGCGCGGACTTCGTCGTGTTCGGTCCCGTCTACGACACCCCCTCGAAGCGGCGCTACGGCCCTCCGCAGGGGCTGGCCGCGCTCGAGGCCGCCGCCGCGGCCACGCCCCGCCCGCTTCTCGCGGTGGGCGGGATCACGCCCGAGCGAGTGCGGGAGGTGCGCGCGGCCGGGGCCGCGGGCGTCGCGGTGATCGGCGCGGTGTACGGAGCGGCGCGACCGGCCGACGCCACGAAAGCCTTCCTCGACGTGCTGGGGAGCGCGTGATGCCCACCGGGCCTTCGGTGCTGGTCATCGGCGGCGGCATCATCGGCTGCGCGTCCGCGCGCGAGCTGGCCCGTCGCGGCTGTCGGGTCACCGTGCTCGAGCGCGGCACCCCGGGCGGTGAGGCCTCGAGCGCGGCGGCGGGGCTCCTGGCCCCCTTCGGGAGCTCGCCCGAGCCGGATCCGTTCCACCGGCTCGCCATCGAGAGCTGGCGGCTCTACCCGCGGGTGGTGGCCGAGCTGCGCGAGAGCACCGGGATCGACGTGGAGCACGTGACCGCGGGCACCCTCCACCCGATCGCGACCCCGGCCGAGCTCGAGGACGCCCGCGCGCGGAGCGGCTGGCCGCTCGCGGCCGAGCTGGGGGTCGAGGTGGTCGAGGGAGCCGAGCTCACCGCGCTAGAGCCGGCGCTCGCCAAGGACGTGACCGCGGCCTGCCTGGTGCGCGGCGATCAGTGGGTGAACAACCAGCGCCTGGCCACCGCCTACGCGCTGGCCGCGGCCGCCCGCGGCGTGACGGTGCGGACCGGAGTCGAGGTCGGGCGCATCCTGCTCGAGCGCGGCCGCGCGGGCGGCGTGCTCGCGGACGGCGAGCGACTGACCGCCGACGCCGTCCTGCTCGCGGCCGGCGCCTGGTCCGGCGCGCTCGCCTCGGAGCTGGGCGGCCGCCTTCCCGTCGGGCCGGTGCGCGGCCAGATGCTCGCGGTGAGCAACGTGCCGGTGCTCGTCTCGCACGCGATCCACCGCGACGAGATCTACCTGGTCCCGCGGCCGTCGGGCGAGCTGCTGATCGGCGCCACCATCGAGCGCGTGGGCTTCGAGCGCGCGGTGACGCCGGACGGGCTGGGCGGGCTCATCGCCCAGGCGGTGGCGCTCGTGCCCGAGATCGGCCGCCGCCCCATCACGCGGTCCTGGTGCGGCTTCCGGCCGGCGGCCCCGGACGGCCTGCCGGTGCTCGGGCCCTGGCCGGACGTGGCCGGCCTCTTCGTCGCCACCGGGCACTACCGCAACGGCATCCTGCTCGCGCCGATCACCGCCGCGGTGATGGCCGACTGCATCGTCGACGGAAAGGCACCGGACTCGATCACCCCGTTCCTGCCGCAGCGCTTCGTGGCATAGGAGGATTCCGTGCAAACCAAGACCGGCCTCAAGCAGTCGATCTGCGCCGCCATCGACCGCAACGCGGAGCGCATCATCGCCCTCGGCGAGCGCATCCGACGCCAGCCCGAGCTCGGGTTCAAGGAGTTCAAGACCGCGCGGCTGGCCGAGGAGACGTTCTTGGAGCTCGGCCTGAAGCCGCGCGGCGGCCTCGCCCTCACCGGGGTGCGGGCCGAGGTGACCGGAGCCAAGGACGGCCCGACCTTCGCCCTGCTCGGCGAGCTGGACGGGCTGGTCGTGCAGGGGCACCCGATCGCGGACCCGGAGACCGGCGCCGCCCACGCGTGCGGGCACAACGCGCAGATGGCGGGGCTGCTCGGCGCGGCGATGGGGATGCTGGAGGCGGGCGCCTTCACCCACCTCGCGGGGCGGGTGGTCTTCTTCGCGGTGCCGGCCGAGGAGTACGGCGACGTGGAGTGGCGCGTGCAGCAGGCGCGGGCGGGGCGCATCGAGTTCCTCGGCGGCAAGCCCGAGCTGCTGCGCCTCGGCCACTTCGACGACGTCGACCTCGCGATGATGATCCACACCACCTCGCAGCCCGACATGAAGAAGGCGGGGGTGGCCGCCTCCAACAACGGCTGCATCGTGAAGACGGTGCGCTACATCGGCCGCGCCTCGCACGCGGGCGGGGCCCCGCACCTCGGCGTCAACGCGCTCTACGCGGCCAACATCGGCCTCTCCGCGATCAACGCGATCCGGGAGACCTTCCGCGACGAGGACTCGATCCGGGTGCACCCGATCATCACCCACGGCGGGAGCCAGGTGAACGTGATCCCGGGCGAGGTGCGCCTCGAGACCTACGTGCGCGGCAAGACGGTCGAGGCGATCCTCGAGGCGAATCGAAAGGTCGACCGCGCGCTGCGGGCCGGGGCGCTGGCGATGGGTGCGCAGGTCGAGATCGAGACCCTGCCCGGCTACCTCCCGCTCTTCAACCACATGGGCATGGCCGAGCTGTTCAAGACCAACGCGGCGGCCGTCCTGGGCGCCGACCAGGTCACCGAGTCCGGCCACCGCAGCGGCTCCACCGACATGGGCGATATTTCCCACGTGATGCCGACACTGCACCCGTACATGGGCGGGGCCACCGGGAGCGGCCACGGCGCCGACTACGCGATCGCCGACCCCAAGG
Organism: Candidatus Methylomirabilota bacterium; assembly: GCA_035254745.1. Lineage (GTDB taxonomy): Bacteria > Methylomirabilota > Methylomirabilia > Rokubacteriales > CSP1-6 > CAMLFJ01. The sequence continues at coordinate 6,826 of DATFAJ010000220.1, forward strand.
TGGCCTACGTGGAGCCGGCCAAGCAGCTCGCCCTGATGGCGGTCGACCTGCTCTGGGACGACGCGGCCGGCGCGCGCGACATCCTGAAGGCGTGGAAGCCGCGCATGACCAAGGAGGACTACCTCTCCTTCCAGCGCTCCATCTCGAAGACCGAGCTCTACCAGCCAAAGGACCTCTGACCTCCAATCAACGGACCTTCAACCTCATCTCCCTCTCCCCTGACGGGAGAGGGTAGGGTGAGGGGAGAGCCCAGGGTGAGGGGGCGGGCCCAAGGGCAAGGGACGAACGACGCATCGATGTACGGAAAATCCCCGGTAGGCTTTCCCCGCCGCATCGTCTGCCTGAGCGCCGAGCACGTCGAGATCTGCTACGCGCTCGGGGCGGGGGACCGGGTGGTCGGCGTGCCCGGCACCGCCCACCGCCCGCCGGAGGCCCGCGACAAGCCGAAAGTGGGCGGGTTCACCACCTTCCGCATCGATCGGATCCTGGCCTTGGAGCCCGATCTCGTCCTGGCCTTCTCCGACCTCCAGGCCGACGTCGTGGCCGAGCTGATCCGGGCGGGCCGGCCGGTCTTCTGCTCCAATCCCCGCTCGATGGACGACGTCCTCCAGTCCATCCTGATGGTGGGCGGCCTTCTCGGGGCCGAGGCGGCGGCGCGCGCGGTGGTCGCCGACATGCACGACGAGATCAACCAGGTGCGGGAGTTCTCCACCATGTGGCCCGACCGGCCGCGGGTGTACTTCGAGGAATGGCACGACCCGCTGATCACCGGCATCCGATGGGTCTCCGAGCTGATCGAGCTGGCCGGCGGCCGGGACGTGTTCGCGGAGCTGCGCGAGCACCGGGGCGCGCGGGATCGGGTGGTGGACCCGTCCGAGGTGGTGCGCCGCGACCCGCAGCTCATCCTGGTGTCCTGGTGCGGCAAGCCGGCCGACCTCGAGCTGGTCCGCCAGCGGCCCGGCTGGGAGCGGATCACCGCGGTGCGCGAGGGCCGCGTGCACGAGGTGGACGCCTCCACGCTGCTCAGTCCCGGGCCCGCGCTGCTCACCGGACTCCGTGCGGTGCACGAGCTCGTGCAGCAGGCCCTCGACGGTCGCGACTGATCTCGACGCGATTGTCAGTGCCGCCGCGGCAAAGCATGGACATATCTGAGATAATCGAAAGCGACGCGGATGACGTGATCGCGCACACTAAACATGCCGGCCGCGCCTGACCCCGATGCTAGGATGAACCGCTTTCGAGAGAGTCCCAGGAGAGAGAGATGCTAGCGCGCCCCGAGCGCTTTTTCGCCGATCGCTTCGGATTGAACGCGGGGACGATGGAGCGGCTGCTGGGCTCGACCCTCGCCGGCCGCGTCGACCACGCCGATCTCTACCTCGAGTACCGCGTCAGCGAGGAGCTGGTGCTGGAGGAGGGCGCGGTCAAGAAGGCGGCGCGCCACGTGAGCCAGGGGGCCGGGATCCGGGCCCAGTCGGGCGAGCGCACCGGCTACGCGCACACCGACGACCTGGCCCTGCCGAACCTGGAGGAGGCCGCGCGCCAGGCCCGCGCGATCGCCGACCGGGCCTCCACCTCCGCGGTGGTCGCGGTGGGCGCCGACGGTCCCCCGCACGACCTCTACAGCCTCGCCGAGCCGCCGATCGCGGCGGACCTCGAGCGGAAGCTCAAGCTGCTCGGGCGCATGGACGCGGCGGCGCGCGCGCTGGACCCGCGGGTGCGCCAGGTCATCGCGACGCTCGGGAGCGAGGACGTGGTGGTCATGATCGCGACCCCATCCGGCTGGACGGTGGGGGACGTCCGCCCGCTCACCCGGCTCAACATCACGGTGATCGTCGAGGACGGAGCGAAGCGGGAGAGCGGCAGCTACGGCGGCGGCGGGCGCGTGGCGCTCGATTTCTTCCTGGAGGACGACCGCTGGCAGCGCTTCGCCTCCGAGGCGGTGCGGCAGGCGGTGATGAAGCTCGGGGCGGTGGACGCGCCCGCGGGCGACATGACGGTGGTGCTGGGGCCGGGCTGGCCCGGCATCCTGCTCCACGAGGCGGTCGGCCACGGGCTCGAGGGGGACTTCAACCGCAAGAAGACCTCGGCCTTCTCGGGGCGGCTCGGGCAGCCGGTGGCCTCGGAGCTGGTGACGGTGGTCGACGACGGCACCATCGCCAACCGGCGCGGCTCGCTCAACGTCGACGACGAGGGCGTGCCCACCCGCCGCAACGTGCTCATCGAGAAGGGCGTCCTGCGCGCCTACATGCAGGACCGGCTCAACTCGCGGCTCATGGGCATGGAGGTCACCGGCAACGGGCGTCGCGAGTCGTACGCGCACCCGCCGATGCCGCGCATGACCAACACCTTCATGCTGGCCGGGCAGGACGAGCCGGGCGACATCATCCGGAGCGTGCCCCGGGGTCTCTACGCGGTGAACTTCGGCGGTGGGCAGGTCGACATCACCAGCGGGCGCTTCGTGTTCTCGGCGAGCGAGGCCTACCTGATCGAGGACGGTCGCGTGACCCGGCCGGTGAAGGGGGCCACTCTGATCGGCAACGGACCCGAGGCGCTCACCCGGGTGAGCCGGGTCGGTCACGATCTGAAGCTCGACGAGGGCGTGGGGACCTGCGGCAAGGACGGGCAGTCGGTACCGGTGGGCGTGGGGCTGCCGACCATCCGGATCGACCGGATGACCGTCGGCGGGACCCAGGTCTGAGCGGGGCATGCAGGATCTCCTCGCCGATCTCCTGAAGCAGGCGACCCGGAAGGGCGCGACGGCCGCGGACGCGTTCGTGGTGGAGGACCAGTCGTTCTCGGCCCAGGTACGCCTGGGCCAGGTGGACACGGTCAAGCACGCGCGCGAGCAGCACATGGCCCTGCGCGTGTTCGTCGGCAAGTCGGTGGCGGCCGCGTCGACCTCCGATCTCTCGCGAGACGCGATGACCCGGCTGGTCGACGAGGCGGTCTCGCTCGCCCGGGTCACCAGCCCGGACGAGCTGTCCGGGCTCCCGGACGCCGAGCTGCTCGCGCGCCAGATCCCCGATCTCGACCTGCGCGATCCCCACGGTCACGACCTGCCGCCCGAGGAGAAGATCGAGCTGGCCCGCCGCTGCGAGGCGGCCGCGCTCGCGGCCGACCCGCGCATCACCAACTCCGAGGGCGGCGACTTCGGGGACCGGCGCGCCCGCTACGCCTACGCCACGAGCCACGGCTTCTCCGGCGAGTACCAGACGTCGTCGTTCAGCCTCGCGGTGTCCCCGGTGGCCACCCGGGACGGCGAGATGCAGCGCGATTCCTGGTACCACGTGACCCGGCGGCGCGCGCGCCTGGACGACCCCGAGGAGATCGGCCGCATCGCGGCGCGGCGCGCGGTGCGGCGCCTGGGCGCGCGCCGGGTGAAGACCGCCGAGGTGCCGGTCGTCTTCGATCCCGAGATGGCGGCCTCGCTGGTGCGGCACATCGCGGGCGCGGCCTCGGGCCCCGCGCTCTACCGCCGCGCCTCGTTCCTGGTGGGCAAGCTCGGCGAGCGCATCGCCTCGCCCGCGATCACCATCGTCGACGACGGCACCATTCCCGGCGCACTCGGCTCGCGGCCCTTCGACGGCGAGGGGCTCCCGGTGGGCCGCACGGTGGTGGTGGACCAGGGCGTGCTGCGCTCCTACCTGCTCGACACCTACAGCGGGCGCAAGCTCGGACTGCCCTCCACGCACCACGGCGCGCGCGACGGCAGCGGGGTGAGCGTGTCGACCACGAACCTGTACCTGGCCGCGGGCGATCGCGACCCCGCCGACCTGATCCGGAGCGTGAAGAACGGCCTCTACGTCACCGAGCTGATCGGCTTCGGCGTCAACGGGGTCACCGGCGACTACTCGCGCGGCGCGGTGGGGATGTGGATCGAGAACGGCGAGCTGGCCTACCCGGTGGAGGAGATCACGGTGGCCGGCAACCTGCTCGACATGCTGCACGCCGTCGAGGGAGTGGGGAACGACCTCGTGTTCCGCGACCGCACCTCCGCACCGACGCTCCTGATCGGCCGGATGACCGTCGCGGGATCCTAAGGAGACGCGGGCCCGCATGATCATCGACAGCCACTGCCACCTGCACGACCCGGCCTTCGCGGACGTCCGGGGCACGGTCATCCGCGCCACCGAGCACGACGTGTGGGGCGTGGTGGCGGTCGGCTGCGACGCGGCGACCAACGAGCGCACGCTCGAGGCGGCCCGCGACAACGGCAAGGGAGTCTGGCCCGCGCTCGGGTTCCACCCGGAGTGGAAGCTCACCGCGGAAGACCTCGAGGCGGTCGAGGGCCAGATTCACGCCCACCACGCGCGCCTGGTCGCGATCGGCGAGGTCGGGCTCCCGTGGTACGGCCTGGGCGCGGTGGACGATGCCGAGCAGGTGCGCCGCCAGGGCCGCGAGCGCCTCGATCGGATGATCGAGCTGGCCTGCCGCTACGACCTGCCGGTCATCCTGCACGCGCCCCACGGGGCGGCGGCCGACGCCCTGGCCGCGCTCAAGCGGAGGAGCGTCGAGCGCGCGGTCTTCCACTGGCACAAGGCGAGCGCCGAGGTGACCCGCGAGATCGTGGACGCGGGCTACCTGATCTCGGTCACCCCGGACGTGGTCTACCGGGTGCGCGACCGGGAGATGGTCGAGACGGTACCGATCGAGTCGCTGCTGGTGGAGAGCGACGCGCCCTGGCCGTATCAGGGCGAGTTCGAGAACGTCACCTCGGGCCCGTGGCTCGTCGCGCGGGTGGCCGAGGAGGTGGCCAAGATCAAGGGGCTGCCGGCGGACGAAGCGACGTACCAGCTCACCGTCAATACCTGCCGTCTCTTCGACCTCGTCTGGGCGTGAGCGAACCGCGCGTTCGCGTCACCGTCGGCGCCGCCGACGTGGTCGGGATGCTGCACCTCCCGAATCGGTCGAACTGGGGCCCCGGCCC
>DATFAJ010000221.1:0-9670 GCA_035254745.1 Candidatus Methylomirabilota bacterium
TCGGCGGCCTCGACGTCTACCTCGCGCGCGGGGAGTACCAGTTGGTGGTGGAGCTGCTCGAGCCCAAGGGCGTGGGCGCGCTCCAGCTCGCCTTCGAGCAGCTCAAGCGCAAGCTCGCCGGGGAGGGGCTCTTCGAGGAGGCGCGCAAGCGCCCGCTGCCGCCGTTCCCGCGCACCATCGGCATCGTGACCTCGCCCACCGGCGCCGCGCTCCGGGACATGCTGCACGTGATCGGCCGGCGCTTCGCCGACCTGCGGATCCTGGTCACCCCGGTCCGGGTGCAGGGCGAGGAGGCGCCGGGCGAGATCGTGGGCGCGCTGCGGGATCTCGAATCGGTCGAGGATCTCGACGTGGTGATCGTCGGCCGCGGGGGCGGCTCCATCGAGGACCTCTGGGCCTTCAACGACGAGCGGGTGGCCCGCGCCATCGCGGCCTGCCGCGTGCCGGTGATCTCGGCGGTGGGCCACGAGACCGACTTCACGATCGCCGACTTCGTGGCCGATCTGCGCGCGCCGACCCCGTCGGCGGCCGCGGAGCTGGTGGTGCGGGAGAAGCTCCAGGTGGCGCGCGCCCTCGTGACGCTCTACGAGAACCTCAAGCAGGCGATGGCGGACCGGCTCGAGCGCGAGCGGGAGCGGGTGGAGGCGCTCGGCAAGCGGCGCGTGCTCACCGACGCCGCGCGCGCCCTGCGCGATCTCTACCGCCGGGTGGACGACCTCACCACGCGCCTCGCGCGGGCGGTGCGGGGGAGCGAGCGGCAGGCCACGCACCGCCTCTCGCTGGCCAGAAACGCCTTGCGCTCCCTCAATCCCGTCGCTAGGATTGCCAACGGCACGGTGCTGCTCGCCCAGCTGCGCGGCCGGCTCGCCTCCGCGGCCGTCCACAGCGTGAAGGTGTCGCGGCACCGCTTCGACGCCGCGGTGGGCCGGCTCGACAGCCTCTCGCCGCTGGCCGTCCTCGGACGGGGATACAGCCTGACCCGGCTGCTGCCGTCGGGCGCGATCGTCCGCAGCGCCGCGCAGACACGCCCCGGGGACGCGGTCGAGATCCTGCTGCACCAGGGCGCGCTCGAGGCGCGCGTGGAGCGGCTCAAGGAGCGGGATGACCGACATCAAGTTTGAAGCGGCGTTGCAGCGCCTCGAGCAGATCGTGGATCAGCTCGAGGCGGGCAATCTCTCCCTGGAAGAATCCCTGCAGGTGTTCGAGGAAGGCGTCGGGCTCGCGCGGCGTGCCGGCAAGTACCTCGACGAGGCCGAGAAGCGCATCGAGCTGCTCACCCGGGACGAGAGCGGGGTGCTGAAGACGACCCCCTTCGACCTGGCCGACGAGGAGCGCGCGTGAGCTTCGACCTGGGCGCGTACATGAAGGAGCGGGCCGCCGCGGTCGACGTGGCCCTCGACCGCTTCCTGCCGCCCGAGACCGAGCGCCCCGAGACCCTGCACAAGGCGATGCGCTACAGCGTCTTCGCGGGGGGCAAGCGGCTGCGCCCGGTGCTGGTCATCGCGGGGGCGGAGGCGGTCGGCGGCACCGCGGAGCAGGTCATGCCCACCGCGTGCGCGCTCGAGCTGATCCACACCTACTCGCTCGTGCACGACGATCTGCCCGCGATGGACAACGACGACTTCCGTCGCGGCGTCCCCACCAACCACAAGGTCTTCGGCGAGGCCACCGCCATCCTGGCCGGCGACGCGCTGCTGACCCTGGCCTTCCGGCTGGTGGCCGAGAACGCGCGCACCGGCGGCCTCGAGGCGCTCCAGGCGGTCGTGGTCGACGTGGCGGACGCGGCGGGGCACGGCGGCATGGTGGCGGGGCAGGTCGCCGACCTGGAGGCGGAGGGCCGGCAGGTGGGCGCCGACACGGTGGACTACATCCACGCCCACAAGACCGGCGCCCTCATCCGCACCTCGCTCCGGGTCGGCGCGATGCTCTGCGGCGCGACGCCCGAGCAGGTGCGCGCACTCAGCGTGGCGGGCGCGGATCTGGGTCTGGCTTTCCAGATCGTCGACGACATCCTCGACGTGGTGGCGAGCTCCGAGGAGCTCGGCAAGACCGCGGGCAAGGACCAGATCCAGCAGAAGGCGACCTACCCGGCGATCCACGGCATCGAGCCCTCCCGCGCCCGCGCGCGCTTCCTGGTCGGCGAGGCCGAGGAGGCGCTCGCCGCGTTCGGCCCCCGCGCCGAGCCCATTCGCGCCCTCGGGCGCTTCATCCTCGAGCGGAAGGCCTGAGCCATGTCCGAGATCCGCGCCACCCACGCTCGTGAAGTGCTCGACTCCCGCGGCAACCCGACCGTCGAGGTCGAGATGTGGCTCGAGTCCGGCGCGTTCGGCCGGGCCATCGTGCCGTCGGGCGCCTCCACCGGCAAGCGCGAGGCGGTCGAGCTGCGCGACGACGACGACAACCGCTACGGCGGCAAGGGCGTCCGCCGCGCGGTGCAGAACGTCAACGAGGTGATCGCCCCCGAGATCGAGGGGCTCGAGGCGGGCGAGCAGGCCGCGCTCGACCGGGCCCTGCTCGAGCTGGACGGCACCCCCAACAAGTCGGGCCTCGGGGCCAACGCCCTGCTCGGCATCTCGCTGGCCGCCGCGCGCGCCTCGGCGGACGACGCGGGCCTGCCGCTCTACCAGTACCTGGGCGGGCCCGGCGCGCGCATCCTGCCGGTGCCGCTCATGAACGTGCTGAACGGCGGCGCCCACGCCGACAACGGGCTCGACATCCAGGAGTTCATGCTGGTGCCGGCGGGGGCCGGCTCCTTCAGCGAGGCGCTCCGCATGGGCGTGGAGATCTTCCACATGCTCAAGCGCCTGCTGAAGGACAAGGGCCTCTCGACGGGCGTCGGCGACGAGGGCGGCTTCGCCCCCGCGCTCGGCGGCAACGAGCCCGCGCTCGACTTCCTGCTGCGCGCGGTGGAGCGGAGCGGCTACCGCCCCGGCGAGGACGTGTGGCTCGCGCTCGACACCGCGGCGAGCGAGTTCGGCGAGCACGGGCGCTACCGACTGCGCGCGGACAAGACCGAGAAGTCGAGCCAGGAGATGATCGCCTTCTACGAGACCCTGATGGGGCGCTACCCGATCTGCTCCATCGAGGACGGCCTCGCCGAGGACGACTGGGAGGGCTGGGGCGCGCTCACCCGCCGGATCGGCGGCCGCTGCCAGCTCGTGGGCGACGACGTGTTCGTCACCAACCCCGCCATCCTGCAGGAGGGCATCCGCAAGGGCATCGCGAACGCGATCCTGCTCAAGGTGAACCAGATCGGCACGCTCACCGAGACCCTCGAGGCGGTCGAGCTGGCCAAGCGCGCCGGCTACGGCACCGTGATCTCGCACCGCTCCGGCGAGACCGAGGACGCCTTCGTGGCCGACCTGGCGGTGGGCGTGAACGCGGGCCAGATCAAGACCGGCTCGCTCGCGCGCGGCGAGCGGACCGCGAAGTACAACCAGCTCCTGCGGATCGAGGAGGAGCTCGGCAGCGCCGCGGTCTGGGCCGGCCGCGCCGTCTTCCGGAGCCTCGCCCAGTGAAGAGCCGCCGCCTGGTGCTCGCCGCCTTCGGGGCGGCCACCATCATCGTGCTGGGCTACGGCGGGCAGAGCCTCGCCCGGGTCTGGCACATGAAGCGCGAGGTCGAGAGCATGGAGCGGGAGATCACCACCCTCCGGGCCGAGACCGGCCGCCTCACCGCGCTGGTGACCCGCCTGCGCACCGATCCCGAGCTGATCGAGCAGGTGGCGCGCGAGGACCTGGGGCTCGTCAAGCCGGGCGAGCGCATCCTCAAGCTGCCGCCGTCGCCCGGGCAGAGAGGGCGCTAGCCCGCGTGGACGTCATCCCGCTCCTCTTCTTCATCGCGCTGTTCTTCAACATCCGGGCGTCGTTCAAGCTGGCGCTCGACTGGCGCGGGATGCTCGTGACCACCCGCTTCGTGCGCGACGCCTACGCGCGCCTCGGCGAGCTGCCGAGCGAGGAGCGGCTCGAGCGCGACCCGGCCGCTCCGGTGTTCCTGCACCTGGTGCCCGCCTTCCAGGAGCCCGACATCGCGGTCACGGTGCAGGCGCTCGTCGCCTCCCGCTACCCGCACGGGCGCCTCCACGTGGTGGTCATCACCAAGGAGGAAGAGGAGCGCGCCCCGCATCCCGCGATGGGGGTGAGCACCGGCGAGCTGGTGCGACGCCTGCGCGAGACCCTGCCGCCGTACCAGCAGAAGCGCCTCTCCCACGTGGCGATGCCGGGCCCCGGGCGCAAGGCGCACCAGCTCAACTGGGCCCTCCGGCCCGAGGTGCTCCGCGAGATCCTGATCGAGGAGACGGACCCGAGCCAGGTCTTCGTGGGCGTGAGCGACGCCGACTCCATCCCGGACCCGGACACCTATCGCTGGATCGCTCACCGTGAGCTCGGCGGGCAGGGGAGCCTCGCGTACCAGGGCATCCCGCTGTCGCTCGCGAACTACGACCGCCTGACGATCCGCGGGAAGATCTGCGCCATCCAGCAGTCGTCGATCTTCATCCGGGTCTCGATCGCCCGGCTGCTCAACGAGGTCAAGCGGGTGCGCCTCCTGGCCCGGCTGACCGCGCGCCTGCCCCGCCTGGCCTGGCTGGTGCGGCCCACCTTCGAGCTCTTCTTCCGGCGCTCGCAGATCTGCCTGGGCCACAACCAGTTCGTGCGGCTCGACGTCATGCAGTCGCTCGGCGGCTTCCCGACCTCGGGCGCCACCGAGGACTCCACGCTCGGCTACGCCCTCGGGCGGCGCGGCGTGCTGATCCAGGCGCTGCCGATGGTCGAGGTGACCGACCTGCCCGAGACCTCCGAGGGCGTGATCCGCCAGAACGCCCGCTGGTACCTGGGCGTGCTCGACGACATTCCGTACCTCCGTCGCGCGTGGAGGGAAGAGCGGACCGCGTTCAACCTGGCCCAGCTCGTCCGCCACATCGGCAACAAGGTGGTCGAGTGGCCGATCGCGGCGCTGGTCTACCCGGTGACCGGCTGGCTCGGCTGGTACCTGGCCTACCACCACGAGGGCCACCGCTTCTGGTTCTACATGGCCACCGGCGCGCCGACGGTCTCGCTGCTGCTCACGGTGTGGGTGGGCGGCATCATGACCCAGACCCTGATCCAGGACATGCGCCCCTACCTGCCGCGCCAGGTGGACCTGCGCCGCAAGAGCCTCAAGGAGCGCTTCCTCGGCACCTTCCGCTGTCAGACCTACTGGCTGCTCGCCACCCGCGGCGCCTGGCGCGTGCTCTGGGCCCTGGCGCGCCACGGCGTCTTCGAGCCGGCCAAGACCGACCGCGTCACCGGGCGCCGGGTGAACCTCCCCGCGCGCTCGCTCTCTCCCCTGGGGAGAGGGCAGGGTGAGGGCAGCTGACCGGACGCCGCGCGCCGCGCTCCGTCTCGATCTACCAGAGCCTGCTGGTCAGCCTCGCCCTCGTGATCGTGCTGCTGGGCGGCGCGACCCTGGCGCTGACCTTCGTCGGCTCCAAGCAGACCGCGGAGGCGCTCGCCGGGGTGATCCTGGAGAAGACGGTCAGCCAGGTCGATCTCAACCTGCGGCAGTTCTTCGAGCCGGCCACCCGCGATCTCGAGCTGCTCCGGGGCTGGGAAGGTGCGGGGCTCCTCGCCACCGAGGACGCGGCGGCCATGAATCGCCTGCTCGTGCCGCTGCTGCGCGCCAATCGCCAGCTCTCGGCGATCATGGTGGCGGACGAGCGTGGTCACGAGCACATCGTGTTCCACTTCGGCGACTCGTGGCGCAGCCGGCAGACGCGCCGGGACACGTGGGGGCCGCGCGCGGCCTGGCTCGAGTGGAGCGAGGACGGGCGCCCGCCGATCCCGTCGTCGCGGCCGAGCGACTACGACCCGCGGGAGCGGCCCTGGTATCGAGGGGCGCTGCAGGCCCGCGGTCGCGGCGGGGTGTCCGGGCCCGCGGTCTACTGGACGGAGCCGTACGTGTTCTACACCGCCCGGGCACCCGGCATGACGGCGGCGATGGCGTTCGAGGGGCGGGACGGCCGCATGCGGGTGCTCGGGGTGGACGTGCTGCTGACGGACATCTCCGCGTTCACCACCAGCCTGCGGGCCGGGGCGAACGGGGGAGTCATGGTCCTGACCGACGACGGCCTGATCCTCGGGCTGCCGCAGGACCCGCGCTATCGCACGGCCGCCGCGCAGGCGCCGGCGCTCCTGAAGCGGCCGGAGGATCTCGACACGCCGATGCTGGCGCGGGCCAGCCGCGCGCTCTCGATCCGGCCACCCGACCGCACCGGCCCGCTCCGCTTGCGGAGCGGGGCCGAGCCCTGGTGGGTGGACCTCCGGCCGTTCCCGCTCGGGCCGGATCGCCGGCTCCAGATCGAGGTCATGGTGCCGGAGTCCGATCTGCTGGGCGGGCTCGACCACCTGCGTCTGGGCATCGGGCTCGTCATGGCCGTCGGCCTCGGGCTGGCCATCGTGTACTCCGTCCATCTCGCCCGGGGCTACAGCCGGCCGCTGCAGGCGCTGGTCAGCGAAAGCGAGCGGATCAGCCGGGGCGATCTGGAGGGAGGCCCGCCGAGCCCCTCGTCGATTCGAGAGGTGCACCGCCTGACCGAGGCCCACGAGCGGATGCGGGGCTCGCTCAGGACGCTGCTGAAGCTCGAGCGAGACCTCCAGGTGGCCCGGCGCATCCAGCAGGACACGCTGCCCGAGCGGATCCCGGCCGTGCCCGGCTTCGACATCGACGCCTGGAACGAGCCGGCGGAGGAGACCGGGGGCGACACCTACGACGTGATCGGCTGCCGCCGTGAGCCCGGCGAGAGCGGCCCGCGCATCGTGGCCACCGACGCCGAGAGCGCGGTCCTGCTCCTGGCCGACGCCAGCGGTCATGGCATCGGCCCGGCGCTCTCGGTCACCCAGGTGCGGGCGATGCTCCGGATGGCGGTCCGGGTCGGCGAGAATCTGCCCGCGATCGTCCGGCACCTGAACGCGCAGTTCTGCGCCGACCTCACGGAAGGCCGATTCATTGCCGCCTGGGTGGGCCTACTCGATGCCCGCGCGCGGACTCTCACGAGCTTCAGCTGCGGGCAGGGGCCGCTCCTCTACTACCGCGCGACTGCGGGCGCGTGCGAGACGCTCGAGACGGACACCGTTCCCCTGGGCTGCCTCGATGATCTCGCGGTCGTCCCGCGGGATCCGATCCGGATGGAGCCCGGCGATATCTTCGCGGTGCTCTCGGACGGCGTGATCGACTCCGAGAGCGCCACCGGCGAGCGGTTCGGCACGCGGCGGGTGATCGACGTGGTCACGAGCGGCAGCGGGGGTTCCTCCGCGGAGCTGACGGCGGCCCTCCGGCAGGCGCTGGCCGCCTTCACCGACGGCGCCCCGCCCGCCGACGATCGCACCGCCGTGTTCATCAAGTGCGGGTGAGCCGGCTCCTGCGGACCCCGGGGTTGACTCCCCCCGCCGGGTCGGGTACATTACGTCAGACACCGCGGGGTGGAGCAGCCCGGTAGCTCGTTGGGCTCATAACCCAAAGGTCGCTGGTTCAAATCCAGCCCCCGCAACCATCAAACCGAACACCTCCCCGGTGTTCAACAGGCCGTCGGGGCTCGGCTGGATGAGCAGCCGAGCCCCCTTGCTAAAGCCAAGCTCCGCAAATTTTCTATAGGCGTCTCGTAAGGTCAACCCGTGTCGTCGCATATGCTGAGGCGTCAACTTGCCCAGCTGCTGTTGGCAAACTGGGCAACGCCTCGGCCGGTCTTGTTCGGCGGCCACGCGGATGTGTTTTAGGGTCTCTCGGAGGAACTCACGCCCCAATCTCACGTCGGCCCTCAGGGCCTGAGGGAGGCGAGCCAGGAAGTCCGCCACGACGGTCCGATCGTAGCGGATTTCCGAGAGTTGCGCCTCGGGCGCTGAGCTTCGGATCCGTTCCAGCGCCTCTGCTTGATCCCAGACCGCCTGATACGTCTGGAGCGCCTCGTCTAGGGCCCGTCCTTGAAGGCGTCCGTGCTGGACGGCCTCTAGCAAAGCCTGTGCTTGTCTGCGAAGTCTTCGAAGGTCCCGCTGGGCAGTGGGCGTGTCACGATCAGGGGACGGTCGCGACGGGCGGATGGCTGCTGTGCACAGGGTCTCGATCCACACAGGGAGGTGCCGTGCGAGTTCCCCAATCACGAGATCCTCGATCGCCTCCCGGCGGATGCGCAGGTCATTTGTGCAAGTCCCCGACTCGCTGTGGTTGCGACAGCCATAGTAGTCTCTGGCCACAATCGAGAAGCGGCCGGAACACCTGTCACAGACAAGGAGTCCGGACAATAGGTGGGTGGTCGCTGAGGGCCGGCTGGAGAAGAGATGCTGGCGTGACCGAAGTCGGCGTTGGACGGCGTCCCAGGTCTCGTCATCGATGATGCGGAGAGCCTCGGTGGTGACGGATTCCCACTGGTCGGGAGGGCGGAGCCGGTACACTCGTCGGCCAGTTTCGGGATTCTTTTGCCACTCGCGCCGGTTAAAGGAGATCCGGCCCACGTACTTGGGATTTTGGAGCATAAGGTAGATCGTGTTCGGACGCCAGATGCGCAGAGAATTCGAGGTATTCAGCTGTTTGGCAATCGCCTTTTCGCCCCGACCATGTCGAAATAGTTGAAAGATCTCTTGGACGGTCGCGGCTTCCTCAGGGTTAACCGTGAGGCGATACCCGACGGCCACGGACTTCCCTCGAGGATCGGGATGACGCGTAGGATCGTACACTGGCTCGGAGTGGTATCCGTAGGTCCGGCCCCCGGTCGAGTATCCCTTCAGAAACTGACCATCGAGGCCACGCTTGGTGGTTTTCCGAAGATCGTCAAGGTAGAGCTCATTGACTAGGCTCTTCACCGTCACGCTGATCTTAGTATTCTCCTGTCCCGTGTCGAGCCCGTCCGATACCGCGATGACTCGGACTCCGAAGAAGCGGAGTCGCTTGACAATGGCGTCGGTGTCGCCGACATCGCGGGAGAGCCGCGACAGCTGGTCGACAACGATCGCCTCGAACTGGGCGGGTCGTACACAGGCCACCTTGATCGCTTTCTGTAATCCAGCTAGGCGGTGAACGCTTGCGCCCGAGATGGCGGAGTCGAAACAGTCAAGGACGAGCTCATGCCCATGGCGCTCGGCCCATCGCTGGACGATCCTTCGCTGATCGTCAATGGAGGTATCGCGCTGGTTGTCCGAGCTATATCGCCCGTAGAATGCGATCTTCACCCGCCGGTTTCCTTTTTCGCGACGATGAACGTTACCATACGCGTGGGCCCGTCCCCCTCTTGGCGCGTTTCGAAGCGTTCCGTATTGACTTCCACGTATCGGTGCAGACATTGAACTAGGCAAGCCAGGCCTCGGCTGGATGGCTCTGTCGGGTCATTCGTTGTTCTGGCACCGCGCACCCAACCAATATACTTACTGCGCTCTTAGCATGTCAAGAGAGTATCTAAGTAGTCAACCCGCTGATAAAGTTCCGTAAATGTCCAGGCGAAAGAATCCTCATGCGGTTGCCCTTGGGAGAATCGGGGGCAAGAAAGGCGGATCGAAGGGGGGCAAGACTTCTGCGGCCAAGATGACCCCTGAGGAGCGCCGCGAACGGGCCCGAAGGGCGGCCTTAGCAAGATGGAGGAAGAAGGTACGAGAGGAGTAACCGGGGTGGGAAACCTTCGGGCCGAGTTCAATCGACTGGAAGGACC